>JBBRFX010000011.1:0-42206 GCA_038241275.1 Chitinophagales bacterium | reverse complement strand
GGTTTCGGAATTCAAACCTGAATTTTTCACCGATGGCTTCCATGTTTTGCTGCTGATGTAGCAGCTTTTCGTTGGCGGCGTCAAACCGGGTTGTTAAAACGGCCCATTGTTTTTGTAATAGACCATACTCCTCCTGTAGCTGGCGGTACACCAGCATTTCCTGCTGCAATACAGCATTGGCGCCTTCTGCCGTGGTAGCGCGGGCAATGAGTGTTTCTTTTTGTTGTTGTTGAAGCATCACTTCCTGTTGCAGTTGCTGTAGTGCCGCCTGCTCTTTGTACAATTGCTCTTTTAATGCATTGCGTTGTTGCCCGTGCAGCAAACGCAACACAAAAACCACCACCAGGCCGGTGATCAGTGCCGATAATAACATTAACAGGGAGGTGTTCATTGGTACAACTATTTATTGCAAGATAGGATGTACAATGATAGAAACGCCCACACTCGCGGAAAGGCATTGTTCTGCAAAAGCCACAGAAAGCCTTCAAGCGACAAAGCATCAAAATCATATTTCCCCTGCAGCATTTTCTATTGGCACATACCTTACTTTTTTACTCTTAAGCCATTGTTTAAATTGTATTGAACACTCCTGCTTATCTAAAAAAGTATCCCTATGACTAATATCCATTCTTCAATTGATCTGTATCATCATTTTTCAAAAACTTACAGCGTAAACTTACAGGGTTCATTATTAAATGTCTTAAATAATAATTCGAAACATGCAAGCTCATTTATACGAGATACTGGAAAAGGCAATTAAAGCCCCATCCGGCCATAATACGCAGCCATGGAAATTTAAAACAACTGCAAATGTAATTACCATTTTCCCTGATTACGAAAGGGCATTGCCAATAGTGGATGCGGATAATTATGCCTTACTTATAAGCCTGGGTTGTGCTTTGGAAAATATTGTAATTACTGCAGCACATTTTGGTAATAACACATCAGTTCAAATGGATTTACAAAATGAGGATAAGGAACAAATTACAATTATATTGACACGCTTCACTTTTAAAAGTAACGATCTCTTTTTGGCGATATTGACATAAGGCAATCAACCCGCAATGGTTACAATGACTTGCCTGTTTCACAGGCTGATCTTGAAAAGCTAAAAGCAGCAAGCTTTCAGGAGGATGTGGACTGTTTGATTGTTACTGATAAAAACAAGATGGCCTCAATTGCCGAACTGGCATAAATAGCGGCAATCATGCAATTTAAAAACAAAGCATTTATGAATGAATTGACCCATTGGGTAAGGTATAATAAAAAAGCTGGTGAACAAACCGGCGATGGATTATTTGGTGGCATTATGGGTAAGCCTTCGGTGCCAAAGTGGTTTGGTGAGTGTCCGTGATTTATTTCTTCCGAATTCTGCAACACGATTAATATAACATTCAAAATACCATGCTTAAATATTTACTTGCTTTTATCATCTTCGTTCATGGCCTCATTCATATAATGGGTTTTGCCAGGGCATTTGGCTATGGCAACATTACACAGCTCACTAAACACATTTCAAAGCCAGTTGGAAGTATTTGGTTACTGGCGTGCATGCTCTTTGTTATTGCCGCCATAGGTTTAATTATGAAAAAAGATGGGTGGCCAGTGCTGGCTTTATTGGCGGTTGTTATATCACAAATGTTGATTTTTACAAGCTGGACAGCTGCCAAGTTTGGTACAATTGCAAATATGGTTATCATGGTAGCGGCCATATTAAGCGGGGGAAGTATCCACTTTGAACGTAGCTGGAAAAAAGATGTAAAAGAAAATCTGCAACGAACCAATACGTTAAAAACTGGTTTACTTACTGAAGTTGATTTGTCGCATTTGCCCGAACCTGTAAAAAATTATCTGAAATATGCAGGGGTGCTCAATAAGCCTAAAGTAAAAAATATGCGGCTTGTATTTGAAGGAGACATGAGGGAGAAAGGAAAAGATTTTTTCCCCTTTACTTGCGAACAATATAATTCATTTGACGAACCCACCCGACTGTTTTTTATGAAAGCAACAATGAAAGGCATTACTGTCCCGGGGTATCATAAATACAACAATGCAATAGCTACCATGGACATCCGGTTGTTTGGTTTGTTCCCCGTTGTAAAACAGGCAGGGGATATTATGAACAAAGCAGAAACTGTTACAGTCTTCAATGATATGTGTTTGATGGCGCCGGCTACATTGGTTGACAAACGTATCCAGTGGCAGGCGATTGACAACCATTCAGCTAAAGCGATATTTACCAATCATGGCATTTCAATTGCTGCTACGCTGTTTTTTAATGACAAAGGACAATTGATTGATTTTTTATCCAACGACCGGGCGGCTGTTGCTGACATGAAGCAATATCCTTTTTCCACGCCTGTAAAAGACTACAAAAATATCAATGCTGTAAATATCGCAAGCTATGGTGAAGCTGTCTGGCATTATCCCAACGGAAAATTCACCTATGGAAAATTCAGGCTAAAGGAGGTGGAATATAATGTTACTGAATTAAAATAAGGAAAGATGAAAATCAATAAAGAATGGCATTTAGCCCACCATATGCCAAAAAATCCAACACTTCAACAACGCTTTACATGGCATATTGAACATACTAAAAATTGTTTCTGCAGGGAAATACGGGAAAAATTGAAAGAATAAATGAAGAAAAGAAAAATTACTAAATAGTATATGAACAACTCAACATACAAATTAGGTTTTTGGGCAGGAATCATTGCGTTTGGTTCAAATGCAAATCTATTTCTATGACCAAATCAATTCTCAAAAAAATGTCAGTAACACTACTTACAATAATGGTAGCAGCGATTTTTATCATTGGGATTGTATTATTAGTATACAGTCCTGGTAAATCTGAGCCCTATCTTGATCAATCCGGGAATAAAATTATTGGCAGCATTTCAGAAAAAACATTCATTAATATCAATGGCTTAAAACAAGGAATGATTATAAAAAGCAAAGATTCAACACATCCTGTTTTACTTATCCTTCATGGGGGAATACCCTTATATTTTCTTAGTCAGAAATACCCTACCGGGCTTGAAGATTATTTTACAGTAGTGTGGTGGGAACAGCGAGGCTCAGGAATCTCTTACAATTCTAATATTTCGTCTGAATCACTAACGCTGGAGCAATTGGTAGCGGATGCAGTGGGGGTTACCAATTATTTACGCAACCGTTTTAACAAAAATAAAATTTACCTGATGGCTCATTCGGGTGGAAGTTTTATTGGCATACTCACAGCAGCAAAAGCACCGGAATTATACTATGCATATATTGGCCTGTCTCAAATATCGAATCAGCTAAAATCTGAACAACTTGCACATGAATATCTGCTTAACCAATATAAGCTGAGTGGTAATAAAGAAATGGTGAAAAAGCTGGAAGATGCTCCTGTGATAAAGGGCACACCGGATAAATACCTAAAATTGCGAGACAAGGCCATGCACAGTTTTGGAATAGGAACAACACACAATATGAGGTCGGTACCCAAAGAAATATTTTTCCCTTCTTTAACATGCAGGGAATACACATTAAAAGAAAAATACAATTTGTGGGCAGGCAAAGCCCGTTCCGGCGTTCATCCGCTTTGGAATAAAATGCTGTCAACAAATCTCATGATTCAATTACCAAAATTGGATATTCCTGTTTATTTTTTCAGTGGTGTGTACGATTATACCGTATCATACAAATTGTCAAAAGAATATTTTGAGAAATTACAGGCACCTGTCAAAGGATTTTATTCGTTTGATAAATCAGCACATAGCCCAATGTTTGAAGAACCGCAAAAAGTAAAAGAAATTATGCTAAAAGATGTGCTAAACGGAACTGCCACATTATCGGACTGATAAAAGAAGACAAAATGATTTGCATAGAGACGAAGCTGTAATATTTTTTGGTTAAATAGTGAATATGCACTCAACCATATGCATGCAGCCTTTGGGTGTTCTTACGCATCTTTCATAAATTGTGTAATCATTCATCATCATTCAATTCACCTGCATACTACAGCTATCATGAAACCATGGTTATTTATCCAGGAAAAATTCAGGGCTTCGGTGCCGGTAATATTGTTGTATGTATTGCATAGCGAGGGGAGTTCGCCCTGCAGGCAGGATTTTAAAATGGCAGTAGCGGGCGACGATAGTTTTTGTGGTTCAATCGGGGGAGGTATTATGGAGCATAAGTTTGTAGAAATGGCAAAGGCAATACTCGCCGAAGAAGCAGGCTCAGCGGGTATTTTCCGGCAGGTTCATGATAAAGCTGCGGGCAATAATAAAAGTGGAATGATTTGTTCTGGTGAGCAAACTATTTTTTTGTACCGGGTGTAACCATTAGATATGGAAGCCATCAAATCACTTATTATTTCTACAGAACAAATGGAGACCGGATCTTTAATGTTGAGCAATAAGGGTATTCGTTTTAAAAGGGAAATTCCTATCCAAAACTTTTTGTTTTAGCAGGAAAATGGAAACTAATTTAGCCTTATTGAAAAGACCGGGTTCAAAAATCAATTGCACATAATAGGCGGGGGGCATTGTGTCCTTGCATTTAGTAAACTGATGAGCAGCATGGATTTTTATATCCGGTTGTATGAAGAAAGGGATGGCTTGAATACCATGGAACAAAATGTGTATGCTCATGAAAAACAACTGGTAAATTCTTATGCAGATCTGCAAAACATGATACCCTCCGGTGTAAATGTATTTGTAGTGATTATGACTTTTGGATATCGCACAGATGATTTGGCACTGCGGGCCCTGATGCAGCATTCGTTTACATACCTTGGTGTAATGGGCAGCAGGAATAAGATGGAAAAAATGTTTGCGGTTTACCGGCAGGAGCATATTGCCGAAGCAGTTTTAAAAAAAATAAACAGTCCCATTGGCATACCGATAAAAAGCCAAACGCCGGAAGAGATTGCTTTAAGCATAGCTGCAGAGATCATCGCAGTTAAGAATGCTCTTTAGTAATGGGTTTTATCTGTTTTGTTTTTCCACTCCATAAAAACTTTCAGGGCTTCGGCTCTTCCAAGAGGGATTATTGGAATTTTTCTGTCGGGGATATCGGCCGCCATTTCTTCGTATATCATTGAATCGTCGAAGCCAATGTCGGCAGCATCTTCCCTGTGGTTGGCGTAGTAAATCACTTTTGGCCTGGCCCAGTAAATTGCACCAAGGCACATAGGGCATGGTTCGCAGCTCGTATATACTTCACAACCCTCCAGTTGAAAATTATTGAGGTGCTTACAGGCATCCCTTATGGCCACTACTTCTGCATGCGCTGTGGGGTCGTTGGTAGAAGTAACCATATTATTTCCCCTGCCTATGATCACATCATCTTTTACGATAATGCAACCAAAGGGTCCGCCTTCATTTTGTTGAAAACCTTTTTGTGATAAGGCGATGGCTTCATGCATAAATTTTTCTTCCCTGGTCATTGCTGTCGTTTTTTGTAAGCCTGTAAATATAGGGTAATAAGTCAATAGGATAGCAGTGATTGGTTGTTATGATACAGTTTTTGTTAAAGTTAAAAATATTACCATTGTTAAGTAAAGCTTGAATTGACCATTCAGAATTCACCATTGACCATTCACCATTCACAATTCACCATTCACAATTCACCTTTGACTATTGACCATTCACCATTGACCCATTCACTATTGAACAAACTCATTTATTAGTTGTTACAATAACTAAATTTGATAAAAATTAAACAAACAATAAAAATGGGAATTCTCCGCCAAATTGCAGAATATTTATACCTTAAAAAAAAGGATCCCAACAGCCCGGATACTCAGTGGGTAAAATATATGCACGGCATCAACCGGTTGTCTATCATTTTATTCCTGCTGGCAATGATCATTATAGTAGTGAAGCTATTCCTTAGATAATCAAATACTCATCATTGTATAAATACTTTTGGCTGCGTTGGCCGATGCATGGCCTCCTGCACTTAATAATGTATTGAGATCGGCATAATCTTTTTTTAACTGTGCCTTTTTATCTTCATCGTATAAAAGTTTTTTTAATTCTGCCACCAGGTTTTCTACCGTCAGGTCATCCTGAATCAGTTCTTTCACCACTTCTTTATCCATAATTAAATTTACGAGGCCGATATATTTTATTTTGATGAGGCGCCTGGCAATATGATAAGAGATGCGGTTGCCTTTGTAACAAATTACTTCCGGTACACCAAACAGGGCCGTTTCTAATGTGGCCGTACCACTGGTTACCAGGGCTGCTTCTGATTGCGACAACAGTTCGTATGTTTTATTTACCACAGCACCTACATTTGAAAAAGGAGCCAATAAAGTTGTATAAAAATTATCCGGCAATCCCGGTGCTTTTGCTACTATAAAATGATAGTCAGGAAAATGTTTGGCCACTTGCAGCATGATGGGCAATTTTTTTAAAATCTCCTGTTGGCGGCTGCCAGGCAGCAAAGCAATTATTTTGGATGAGTTGTTTTTTTTTATGTCATTAGTCATTGAGACATTTGTCAACGAGTTTTCACCATTGACCATTGACCATTGACCATTCAGCATTGACCGTTCACCCTTCAACTTTCTAAAATCATCAATCACTTGCACTAACGGGTGCCCCACATATTCTGCATCAAAATTCCATTTTGCATAAAAGTCCTTTTCAAAAGGAAGAATCACCAGCATTTTATCTACATTCTTTTTAATACTGTGAATGCGGTTTTCTTTCCATGCCCATATTTGCGGAGAAATATAATACACGATTTTTATTCCCTGTGCTCTTGCCCATTTGGCAATACGCAAATTAAAACCGGGGTAGTCTATCAGTATCAATACATCAGGCCTGTTGGCCAAAATATCTTTTTTGCAAAAAGCAATATTTTTAAAAATAGTGTTGATGTTTTGTATCACTTCTGCAAAACCCATAAAAGCCAGTTCACGGTAATGTTTTACCAATGTGGCGCCGGCCTCCTGCATCAGGTCGCCGCCCCAGCAGCGAATATGGGCATCGCTATCCAGTTTATGTAATTCTTTGATTAGATTGCTGCCATGCAGATCGCCGCTTGCTTCCCCCGAAATGATATAGTACTTCATGAATAAAAAATTCTGCTGCAAATTAATAGTAAATTACCAGAGCCTGTTTTTTAGTTATAAAAAAGGCAGCTTATTTTTTTTGTTGTTAAAAGCAACATTCCATTAATTTATTGTTATGAATAGGGCTGTGTTAACAAAATGCAACCGGTATCCAGCCTTTAAACCGCAACAATACTAAGGATAATTACGATTGACTGCGATGCACTATTTATGAAAGGTTTTGTTATCTTGTACAAAATAAATGGGGGGGAATCATCATGGATTTTATTCCATTTACACAAATTAATAATTCTATGAAGTGTACTTCAGTATCTAAAATAATGGCTGGTTTTTTTCTGATGTTGATTTTATTTTCCTGTAATAAAAAAACGAAGAAGGGAACAATAAAAAATATCAGCCCAAAAGAAATGGATGCCTACGTGCAGGAGTCTATTGATGAGATGCTTTCCAATACTGATAAAAAAACCAATAAGGCAGATGACAGTACCCGCCTGTATGCACTTGCTGTTTTAGATTTTTATTATAAGGATTTTGCATATGCTCCCTTATGGAGTAGCAGCAAAAAATGGAAATATGCGGCAGATTCTTTACTGGCTTACCTGCAGCAATGTGAAACAGATGGACTGTTTAGAGAAGATTACCAGTTCTCACTTTTACAAACTGTAAAAAAACAATTAGACAACGATTCATTAAAAAGACTTGAACCTGATTTATGGGCAAGAGCCGATATATTATTGACGGATGCTTATGTGCATATGATACAGGATTTGAAACAGGGCCGGTTGCAGCGGGATAGTCTTTCCTGGAAATATAAGGAAGATAAAAAGGCAAGTTTTTTTAAAGTTCACCTCGATAAAATAAAAAATGGTGAATCCATGACGGGTATAGTGCAGTCATTGCAGCCTACCTATAGAGAATATATAAATTTAAAAAACAGTATTCCCGCTTTTTTAGATAGCATGGATACAAAAAATTATACTTACCTGTTTTATCCTTACAAAGATTCTGTAGCATTTTTTAAAAAATTAGTTACAAGATTAGAGGAAAGCGGTTTTGCTGCTGATCCTGTTTCCAAACTGGATTCTATAAAACTGAGGCAGCTATTAACGAAATATCAAAAAGCCAAAGGGCTTAAACCAACAGGTCAGTTATCTGCAGCTATGGTAAACCTTTTAAATAATACCGGACGGGAAAATTTTAAAAGAATTGCCATTACATTAGATAAGTATAAATTGTTACCCGACACGCTTCCGGAAAAATATATTTGGGTAAACCTGCCATCCTATTACCTGAAAGTGTGGGATAAAGATTCGTTGGTGCTGGAATCTAAAATAATTATTGGCAAACCCAACACTCCCACACCGGACATCAGCAGCGAAATTTCTGACCTGGTTATTTATCCTACCTGGACGGTGCCAAACAGTATTATTGTAAAAGACATTATTCCGGGTATGAAAAAGAACCCCGGATACCTGGCAAGGAAAGGATTGGGATTATATAATAATAAGGGAGATCCTGTAGATCCACATTCTGTAAACTGGGCAAAATACACAAAAGGAATCCCATATTTTGTGCGGCAGAACAGCGGTGATAATAACGCATTGGGTGTAATTAAATTCAACTTTAGTAATCCATATGCTGTTTACCTGCATGATACCAACCAGCGGTATCTTTTTAAGAATAAGAGCAGGAGCCTTAGCCATGGTTGTGTTCGGGTGCAGGATTGGCAAAAACTGGCATTTTACATTGTAAAAAACGACAGTGCACATTCCCAAAAACCAGATAGTTTAAAACTTAGAACCGATTCTATCACAAGCTGGATAGCAAAAAAGGAAAAACACCATATGGGGATTAGTAAGCGATTGCCCCTGTTTATCCGATATTTTGGATGTGAGGGTGTAAATGGTATCATAAAATTTTATGAAGACGTATATAACAAAGACAAAGCATTGAGGGAAAAATACTTTGCTTTAAAATGATTGTTTATATTTATTGCAACCACATGATAAAATTTATACATATTAAAGCCAGTTCTATTTTATTTTTTTGCCTGTTGTTATTTCCGTTTGATGATATCAGCCAAACTGTAAATAAGACCACTTCATTTAAATCAGGAAATAAAAAAACGGTTACCCGTATTTTATATGGGCAGGCAAGTTATTATGCATCCAAGTTTGAAGGACGTAAAACTGCTACAGGTGAATCCTTTGGGCATGGCAATCTGACAGCAGCCTGCAATGTACTGCCACTGGGCACCTGGATAAAGGTTACCAACCTGCGAAATGGAAAATCAATAGTGGTAAGAACCAATGACCGGTTGCATCCTAAAACTAAAAGAATTGTAGACCTAAGCAGAACTGGTGCGCAAAAACTGGGTTATATAAAAAGTGGACTTACCAGGGTAAAAATTGAAGTGCTCACTCAAAAACCAAAATAATCAAGTGCCCGTCAATGCATTAACTTTTAGAAACATCCACAAATTATAACCATAATGTGCGTAATTTATTTTACCAATTAAAACTAAGCAGCTATTTTTGCTCCGTTTACACAAAACGACATATATGAAGAAAATTATGCTTTCACTGATAGCAATGATTGTTTGTACCATTGCATTAGCCCAAAATGATTACAAAAAAGGACCTTCTTTCGGGGTTCATTTTATTTTGAATGACTTTAAAACTGCTGCTGATTTAAGAGGTAGCAGTCTGTCCAAAGTTATAAGAGACAAGCAGTGGTCTAAAATAAGCCGGATGTCTCCGGGAATGGCCATTAGTTACTTACAAGGGTTTTCAGACCATATTGATTTTGCTGCAACCCTAAGTGGTTCATTTGTTAACTATCCGGTACCTAACAAAGTTTCTACAGGACAGGACAATTTACTGCTCGAAGCCGTGGCTACTGCCAATATAAAATTACTTCCAGACAATTTTTGGTTTAATCCATTTCTAACTGCTGGTGTAGGAGCCTCAAAGTACAAAGGCTATTATAGCGCTATTCTTCCAGTAGGAGTTGGTATACAGATAAAATTAGAACAGAATACTTTTATCCTGCTTAATTCTCAATACCGCATTCCGGCAACAGAAAATGCAGCTTATCATTTCTATCATAGTTTTGGTTTTGCACAGTCATTTGGTAAAAAGAAACCAGCACCGGTTCCGGAAGTAATTGTACCGGTTGTAGTGGATAGAGATGGTGATGGAGTATTAGACGTAGATGATAAATGCCCTGATGTAGCTGGCCTTGCCAATTTACAAGGCTGCCCCGACAGAGATGGCGATGGTATTGCTGATGGGGATGATAAATGCCCTGATGTAGCAGGAATTGCAAAATACCAGGGTTGTCCTATTCCGGATACTGATGGCGACGGAATTAATGATGAACAGGATAAATGCCCAACTGTAAAAGGTTTGGCACGTTACCAGGGTTGTCCCATTCCTGATACCGATGGTGATGGTGTAAACGACGAAGAAGACAAATGTCCTACACGTTCGGGTCCGGCAAGCAACATGGGTTGTCCTGAAATTGCAAAAGAAGTAATTGAAAAAGTGAGTATGGCTGCAAAGAATGTATTCTTTGCAACCGGCAGTTATAAATTACTGGCAAAATCATTTAAATCTTTAAATGATGTGGCTGAAATCATGAAAGCCGACGAATCTTTAATGCTGGATATTGATGGACATACTGACGAAGTTGGTAGCGACGAAAGCAACCAAACTCTATCTGAAAACCGTGCAGGTTCTGTTAGAGAATATTTAATCAGCAAAGCTGTAGCAGAAAGCCGTATGATTTCTACAGGTTATGGCGAAAGCAAACCAGTAGCTGATAACAAAACTGCAGCAGGCCGTGCAAAAAACAGGAGAACAGAAATGACTGTTAGAAATTATTAATACAAATTTTTTAAAATGAAAGCCCCTTGATTTTTTCAGGGGGCTTTTTTAGTGGGGGAAAATTTAGTGAAAGGTGAAAGGTGAAAAGTGAAAAGTGAAAGGTGAAAGGTCAAAAGTGAAAGGTCAAAAGTGAAAAGTGAAAAGTGGGAAGGGGTGGTTTGTGAAAGGTCAAAGTCGGCCCTGCTGAACGCCGTTCGGATGGGGTGTAAAGCTGAAAGGTGAAAGATCAAAAGTGAAAGGTTGCGATTATACTTTTTGGCCCGTTTGACGCCGCCTGCGCTGTTCCAATAATTACGGAAGGCTTCTGCCAGCAGTATATCGTGGCCTTTAAATTATTTTTTTATTTTTTAATTGCCATTATAATGGGTAAGCATTTCAAAAATTGTCAATGCCTTAATTGTAGAATTTTGCGGAAGAATAATAATATGCTTCCGGTAGATTTACTAATCCGGCAACAAAATTATTCTTTTCCCGTTACGCTCAGCCCATTACCGCTAACCGAAAAATTTCCTCCATTTTCAACCGTTATTTTGCCACATTGCAGTGCACCCATTGCCGCAGTAACGGTTACGGTATGGGTAGCTTTTACAAGTACCTGGTCATCTCCTTGTGGTATGCAATTGCAAAGCCATGTTGCAGGGGCATTCCACGGACCTGAGTTGGCAGAAATTACCTGGCGTTTATTTATTACCACAGCATAATCCTCTACCTGGCCGGCACCTTCGGCTAATGTGCCACTAAGCTGGCAGGCAGTTGCATCTGGTAATGCAGGATTATCTGCCAAAATCCTCATGCGCAAAGGCACATCTGTAACCGCATTCGGCGGAATAATGATTTCGGCCGTTGCAATATCCTGAACAACATTCAACAAGCTTTCGCCAGCATCATTAAAGCTGCCATTGTTATTGTAATCTATATAAGCTTTTATTCTGTGCGGATTTCCGTAACTGCCTGCAACAGTAAGGGTGTACGTTTGCCCCTTTACTACATTCGTTCGCTGGTTACATGTTCTGTCTGCGTAAAGTGTATTATCTGCCTCGCTGGTATTGCTATATACATAAAGCGAATTAAAATCTACTCTTTCTATTCCGTAGTAAGGCGATAATCCAAAGAGCGCAGCAGGAATGCATGCAGCCGCCGGCAGAAGGGCATTGGGCACACTCAATGCGCCAGAAGAAATTAACCCATTTCTAAAAGAAAATAAGGCAGATCTTATTCTTGTTTTTTGATTTGCTGTAAACATCCATTGGCAGTTTGTATAGCCCATATAATTATTTAACACGGTATAATTATTTGGCAGGTCTGTTATGATGTAGGGGTTTCCGCTACAGGAATTGATTACAGATGAGCAATTGTATTGAATAAGAAATGGCTCTGTATCGCAAATAAGATCTCCTTGTGTGGCGCAACTTGTATTGGCTGCGCAACTATTTTCTGCAGCCCCATCTGCAAATGCATGATACAAATAAAAGTAATGACCCATTTCGTGCACCACGGTTTTATTACTGCCATCAACCACAGATGCAAGTAATACGATACCGTCTGTGGCAGCACTATTGTATTCAGGAAAATAAGCATAGCCGCCGGGGGCGGTAGCGCTGCCATTTATTTTATTCACTATCCAGATATTGATGTAATCTGTATTGGGCCAGCGGCTCAGGCTTTTTACTGCAGTTTCCGGCGCACTGCCGGGGAAGTTATAATTGCTGATACCACCTGAAGTATAATTAGGAACACTGCTTCCATTTATGCGGTTGATGCCGTTGGTAACTCCGCAGGAAGCAGAACGGATTGCCAGTTGAAACTGTATTTTCAGATCTGCACCAGCAAAGGAAGGACCATTGCGCCTGAAAGCATTGTTCAGGTTTGTGATCATGGCATTAATAGCTGCATCAGAAGGATTGTCTGCACTGCCTATGGGCGAACCGGTATGTATTACATGAACCACCACGGGTAAGATATACAGGCTGTCTGCATCTGTAATATCCAGCAGTCGTTCAAATTCCTGCCGGGCAAAAGAAAGTTGGCGATCAGATGTTTGCGTTGCAGTGCTTAACCAGGCACAGTTTGTTTGCTGGCATATTGCATTATCAAACATGGCTAATTGCAAAGCCACTAACAATATCCAACTAATGTACTTATCCATTTATGAATGTTAAGGATGAATTAGCTTGTTGAAGACGACTGTTAAAATAGAAAATATTTTTCTTTTTTTTTAGGAAATTTTATAACGTCTTTCATCAAAACCAACAGTTATGTAAATGTTTTATCTCATTTTTAGTTTCTATTTGTTATGATTACGCCAATGACAGCATGCAGCAGATTATATCTTTGGATAGAGTTTATATACAATAACTACTCATTTTTTCTGCCACTGTAAGTAAGCCTTCCACCCGTAAGTGAATGCCGCCGGCTGTTCCGATAATTTGGGGAGGCTTTGACCAGCGGGATATTGTGGCCTTCAAATTAATTCTCCAATAATTTAATTGCCATTATGATGAGTAAGCATTTCAAAAAATTGCTAATGCCTAACCCGTAAAATTTTGCGGAAGATTAATAATAAGCTTCCGGTAGATTTATTAAAGAGGTCTTAGGGAGGATTTGAAATGGTATGGTGGCAACCCTGCAAACAAGTGCAAGCCGAAATGCAGCTACAATTGAAAAGTGAACGATGTATGCTTATGCTTATTCCCTTCGGCTCTTTTGCGTATGGGCCAGGCCATATATCAACTTGTCCAGGTTATGTTCTTTTATAAAACTGTTGGTTATTTGGGAGGCATAAGCAAGCAAATCATTCAATTTGCTTTTTTCTAATCCCAGTATGGCAAACGATTTTTCGTGAGCTTCTTCATGGCTTAAGCCTTCTGTTTGCTGCAGGGCTTCTGTAACGGCAAAAAATTGCAACCCTTCATCTTTTAGTTTTCCTGTTTCTGCAATCATCCAGCTAAGGGCATAATAATAATTTTTCTCCAGCATTAAAAACCAGGTATTGTTTCCTGCATCGGGCATCACATTGTATTTTGATTGTACAATTTCCGGCACAAGGTATTTTTGAGTATGCTTTTGAGATTCACCGCAGTCCGTTAATTGTATCATACCCTGTAATGCCTGCGGATAAATACTCAGCCATCTGATATCCCTTCTCAGCTCATGTACCTGCAGTTCCATTTCTGTAAAAATTCCATTGGTTTCTTTTACAAAATTTTTCACTTCATTAATTTCATCTTCATAAAACTGCTTTATAGCCTTCACTTCTTCTTTTGGCTGCTGCCAGTCTGCCTCCTTTAGTTTTTTGCGGATTTTTTTTAAACGGTTGTTATTTTCACCAATCCATTCATTATTTAAAAGCAGGTCATTTACATGCTGAATTTTTTCTCTTGTCTGTGCCTGCATATATTCTCTGATATGCACTGGTACAGCAGGATGTGCTAAAAATATTTTTGCATAACTATCGTAATAATCTATCGTGCCAAAACTATCTTCCAGCAGCTTAAAGTGTTCTTTTAAACCGGAGAATTTTTTCTTGTTGTGTATGCCTGCATATAACCTGCTCAATGCCTCCAGCATAAAGAAGGGCGTGCGGGCATCATTGGTATACAGCCACAGGGCGGGGTTGTGTTCTTTGGCTGCCTGCTGCATCAATGATTCAATCTTTTGCAGGTAAAATTCAAAACGGGCTATTCCATTTTTCATAAAAAGAATTTGTATGGTTAAAATTTTTCAAAAAAAGAAACGGTACCGCCTACCCAGGTTTTATCCTTGTTGTAGCGGGTGCCTATCATTTTACCCTTGCTAAGCCGGGAAAGGTTGTGCACTGCGATGGGTCTTTTTTCACCCGTTTTCCAAAAATAAAACAAACGAATTTCTGCTTTGGCAGGTTCATCCATGGTTTCAATTATAGCGGCATACTTTACCTTGCGTTGCAATATCCAGTTTTCCGGGTCTTTTATGGCATCAACGTCAGCCTGGGTTACATCTATCACTACGCCCATGCCGGCAAAAGAAAAAAGTGGTTTTAATACATATTCTGCAAGTGGTAATGGCAGGGTAACTTCATTCAGGAAAAAAGTTTCCGGCACATAAGGATTTTCTATAAAAGGCAGGGTGAATTTACTGATTCTGTAAAACCAGTTGGGATGCGGCATCCATTCTACTTTATAAGGTTTGGTAAGATCAATGATATCGCCCAATCCTTCCTGCTGTTGAAGATCATCAAAAATAAGCCGGTTATAAATGCGGTGAACAGCCGTTTTTATACCATCATTCATATAATACAACAAATCGCCTTCGGCAATCAATTTGGTAAGGCAAACGGTTTTAATACCCAGCAGTTTTTCAGTACAATAAAAGTCAATTCTTGTTTTTTGTTGCTCCGGAAATATTTCCAGCAGTATCACATTTTCGGGTGCATGATTGCCCACAATAATTTCCTTTAATAGCTGTACATAGGTTTCTTTGTTATATCCGTTAAGATAAGCAGAATAATTATCGGGCAGGTTGGCATAAGCTGCCGTAAGCTCACTGTGAAAAGCCTGAAAGGCAAACAGGGTAGGAAACCCCTGCATTTCTATCAACTGCGGTTCCAGTGTGCCTTCTTTATTTTCGCAAATGCCAAAATCAAAAACCAGGCATTGCGGATGATCATCTTCGCCGGGAACCTGCAAATTTTCAGGGATGCTTCTTTCGGTGAGTGATTTAAAATTACCGGCTGTTATAACATCTAAAATATCCTCACACGCATCCAGCATTTTTTTGGTAAAATCCCTGGGAATAAAAATGGGGGTTTCTGCATTCCTAAAGTCTAAAGCACCCGGATGAAGCGCTTCTACCTGCTGCATATACTGCTGGTATTTTTCTTCAGTAAAATTTTCATTGAATGATTTTCTTAATTCTTTTTGCATAAGAAAAATTTATAGATAGATCGCTAAAATAACGAAAAGAATGATTGCACACAATTACAATCAGCATAGCGTGCAGGCTGGCAGTTTAAAATCCTTTTAAAACAGGAATTTGTATTTGATTAAATAACTACCGGTGAGGCAACTTTGTAATAGATTAAAAAAAGGCTGCCAGCAAATTATAGCTCTACCGGTTGCATTTTGTTAACGGCATGTTGCAGAAAATTGGGTAACACCCTTGCATAGGTGTAAAGAATTTTATCAGGATCGTTCAATTGTTCAATCATAGATTTCCATTTGTCTTCTCCATGATTGTCTATCACTGTTTTTTTCTTTTCCTCGGTAAGCAGGTAAAGGGTCATACCCACGGCATCAGCTTCCGGGTGAAACTGCGTGCCAATCATGTTGTCATTAAAACGCATTGCCATAATAGCTCTTTCAAGCGCTACATGCGGCCTCATTTTTTCAATGGCCAGTATGGTACCGCCCATGTGTTTAATGGTATTGTGATTGGGTTCTATTACCTGGTAGTCTCTGCTGTCTACGGCATAAAAAGGATCTTTTAATCCGTCAAAAACGGGTTCGCTTTCTGCATCTTCTAAATAATGAATAGGAAAAACACCAAACGAAGTACTCTTTCTTTTGGTAACTTCTGCAATGTTATAATGCCTGCACAGCAATTGAAAAGAATGACAGATAAAAAATACCTGTTTCTTAATCACATTGGCCTCATTGGCGTTAAATTTTTCTATTTTGCTGAGCCATTTAAAATAGGCGGCTTCCCATTGACTGCCTTCCGTTTCTAACGGGCTACCCGGACCGCCACTCGAAATATATACGTCGTAAGACAAATCAGGTACAGCGTTTTGCAGTCTTACGTCAAACTCATCTTTCTGTAAATCCAGTTGATTAAATTCTGCAAACTGGTTTAAAATTTCACGGATACATCGCATCCCCTGGTTCTCTGCACCCTCATATAAATCTAAAATAGCTACTCTTAATGTGGTTTTATCATTCCAACTCATGCGCCAAAAATAACAATTTTTTAAAACATAGACTGTCGTACAATCGCTAATTTTTAATTTTACTATATGTAATTGGTCAAAAACAGGTTCAGTTTTAACCGTTTTATGGCTTAAACCGGGTTTTAATCAGCCCATTCTTTATTACCTTTGCCGACATTATTATGAAGACAAAAAGTATAAAAAGAGATAAGGTTAACATTATTACATTAGGCTGCAGTAAAAATATGGTGGATAGCGAGATATTGAGTGGACAGTTACTGGCCAACGAAATTGATACTGTGCATGAGAGCACCAGGCGGGATCACAATATTGTGATCATTAATACCTGTGGGTTTATTGAAAAGGCAAAAGAAGAAAGCATCAATACGATTTTGGACCACGTAGAATTAAAGAAAAGAGGTAAGCTGGATAAGGTTTATGTAACGGGCTGCCTGAGCGAACGATATAAAAACAACCTGGAACTGGAAATACCGGAAGTGGATGCTTATTTTGGTACAATGGAACTGCCTCTTTTGCTTAAAAGGCTGGAAGCAGACTATAAAGGAGAACTGATTGGAGAAAGATTGCTGAGCACGCCGCAACATTATGCTTATATGAAAATAAGCGAAGGTTGCAACCGTACCTGTTCTTTCTGCGCCATTCCCCTGATGAGGGGAGCACATGTGAGCAGGTCCATAGAATCACTGGTGGATGAAGCCAAAAAATTGGTGCAGCGTGGCGTAAAAGAAGTGATGCTGATAGCACAGGAATTAACTTATTACGGCCTGGATATTTACAAAAAAAGAGAGCTGCCAAAATTAATGCATGCATTGGCAGATGTGCAGGGCCTGGAATGGATACGGATGCACTATGCCTATCCTTCTAAATTTCCGCTGGAGATTATAGATGTGATGAAAGAAAGAGACAATATCTGCAATTACCTGGATATGCCTTTGCAACACGCCAGCAACAATATGCTTAAAGCGATGAAGCGCCAGATAACCCGGGAAGAAATGGAAGACCTGGTAGGAGAGATACGGCAACGCATACCCGATATTTGTTTGCGCACTACCTTAATTGCAGGCTTCCCCGGCGAAACAAGGGATGATGTGGAGGAATTAAAAACTTTTTTACAAAAAATGCGGTTTGACAGGGTAGGTACATTTACTTATAGCCATGAAGAAGATACCAGTGCACACGACTTTGTGGATAATATAACTGCTGAGGAAAAAGAAGAAAGGGCACTGGAGATTATGGAAGTGCAGCAGGATATTTCGCTGGAAAAAAACCAGGAGAAAGTGGGTAAAACTTTAAAAGTGATGATTGATAAAAAAGAATCAGGGCGCTACCTGGGCCGCACCGAATTTGACAGTGTGGAAGTAGATAACGAAGTGATTGTAAACAGTCCTAAAAAATTAATCATCGGCGATTTTGTAAATGTGAAAATAACAAAGGCTTTTGATTTTGATATTGAAGGAGAGGTAGTATAAAATATACCGGGTGTAGCATTGATTGTATCAACAGCATTATAATTTTGACCAATGATAAATATTTAATGATCAATGAAGCAAAGCGCTTGAATTATATGACAAGATTTTCAGCCCAGCATATTCCTTATACTCAAACAAAAGCTTTCTCTTCCATTGTTACAGATTATGTAGCCAATGCAACTGCGCTTCAACCATTTTATTTGCATCAACCAGATTTGGATGGTATTAAAAATGCTATCACGCAAAGAAAAAGTTTTGCAACTAACCGTACGGTGTTGGTAAACCAACTCAAGGCTCAGTACGAGGCTGTGCAACAGAACGAAAAAATTGCGGGCAATATCAACAGTCTTTTGCAGGAAAATACTTTTACCATTACCACAGCTCATCAACCCAATATTTTTACTGGCCATTTATATTTTGTTTACAAAATATTACATGCCATTAAACTGGCAGAAACACTAACCGAACAAATACCGGATTGTAATTTTGTACCCGTTTATTATATGGGAAGCGAAGATGCCGACCTGAAAGAATTGGGAGAAGTAACGATTAACGGTAAAAAATATATTTGGGAAACCACGCAGGCAGGCGCAGTGGGGCGCATGAAAGTAGATAAAGCATTTGTTGCATTGATGGATGCTATTGAAGGCCAGTTGCTCGCAGAGCCTTTTGGCAAACACATAATGGCCAAAGTGCGAAATGCATATACCATTGATAAAACAATAGAACAGGCAACATTTGAATTGGTGCATGATTTATTTGCAGCATATGGCCTGCTGATTTTGTTGCCGGATAATGCCGGCCTTAAACATGAATTTGCTCCCATTATTCGCAAAGAGTTGCAGGAGCAATTTTCTAACAAAGCAGTAACAGAAACCATGAGCAGCTTTCCTGCAGCATATAAAGTGCAGGCGGCCGGCAGGGAACTCAACCTGTTTTATTTAAATGAAGATAGCAGGGAGCGGATTGAAAAAGTGAATGGTCAATGGTTAATAGTCAATAGCACAGTTAGGTTTGATGACAGTGCTATTCTGGAAGAATTGAAAAATTATCCCGAACGGTTTAGTCCCAATGTAATTTTGCGGCCTGTTTATCAGGAATGGATATTGCCCAATATTGCATTTATTGGCGGAGGTGGCGAACTGGCTTACTGGCTGGAGTTAAAAAAAGTATTTGAAGCTTCCGGCGTTCCATACCCTGTGCTGGTACTGCGTAATTCTTTTATGCTGATAAATAAAAAAGTGGCGACAAAAATAAATTCGCTTCAAATAAATATCACTGAATTTTTTAAACCTGTGCATGTGTTGATGCTGCAGTTGGTGAAACAATCTTCTTCTTTAAAACTGGAACTGTCAGAAGAAAAACAACAACTGGAAGTATTGTACCAAAAAATAAAACAGGCTGCTGCTGCAGTGGATATCACCCTGCAACAACATACGGAAGCATTGTTTACAGTAGCCAATAAAAAGCTGGAAAAACTGGAGAAAAAAATGTTGCTGGCAGAGAAGCATAAATTTGAAGCACAACAACGCCAGGTAGAAAAAATAAAAGCCAGTTTATTTCCGTGGGATAACCTGCAGGAAAGGGTAGATAATATAATGCCTTATTATGCTATTTACGGTACTGAGTTTTTACAGGCGCTTTATGAAAACTCAAACGGACTGCAGCAGGATTTTTGCATCCTCACTGAAACTGATTAAACAACAACTGGCAGAGATTTTTTCAATCGCCTTCCGGCAAATAGCCCTTATTTTTTCAGGAGGTTTTATTTGTAGTTGGCTATTTCAATTAGTTTATTCACATCCAACACAATAATTTTTCTGCCTTTTGTTTGCAGTATCCCAAATTCTTTGAATTCAGTCAGCATCCTCACCACATTTTCTCTGGCGGTTCCTACAAGGCTTGCCAGGTCATCCCGGCCCATGTTAATTACAACCGGCATACCAGGCTTAAAATTTACTTTATATTTTTCCCGCAGCACTATTAATTGAAGGGCTAATCTTTCTCTCACCGATTTTTGAGCAATCATAGTCAGACTGTTGGCCAGTACAGCAAATTCATGGCTCAGGGTTTTTAAAAGCCGCCTGTTTAAAACATCGGAGCGATTGAGTGTTTCCAGAAAATCTTCTTTTGCAATAAAGGCAATCCTGCTTTCCTCAATGGCTGCAGCCGAATCAGGAAAACGATCTTCGGCAAGAATGGCATGGTATCCCAATAGCTCACCAGTGTTGGCTACATAAATAATTTGTTCTCTTCCGTCTTTGTCTAAAGTGTATTTTTTTATTTTACCTTCCGTGATATAAAAGATACCGGTAGGATAGGATCCTTCCCTGAAAATGATGGCTCCTTTTTTATATACCTGTTCTGTTTTATGTGCAGTTAATAATTCCAGGTCGTCCAAAGGAAGATCTGCGAGGATAGATTCACTTTTGAAGTCCCATTTATCAATTGGAAAAATACCTTTTATACTCATCAGTATACAAATTTACCCTATTAAAAATTGATAAAACTCACTTTTTAGATTGATAAGTGTTACTGTAATTTATGCTATTACAAAATACCTTTGCGTAATGAATACAGAAAAACCGGCTGATAAGGATCTCTACTATACCCACGATCATGAGTGGATTGAGTTTCAGGGTTCTGTTGCCTACATAGGAATTTGTTCTTTTAAACTCACAGGATTTAAAGAAATACAGGAAATAAAATTTAAAGAAACCTCCGGCTTAAAAAAACAAGGCGAAGTGATTGCTACTATAAGGTATAATGACTACGAGATAGAAGTGCACATGCCTGTGGATGGTAGGTTGGTGGAAGTAAATGAAAAACTTATAAACGGAGATCAGAATTATTTATTAAAGAATCCTGAAAATAGCGGATGGATTGCATTGATCGTACCTTCGCAGCCAGAGGAAAGGAAAGACTTACTGCTTACGGGGCAATACCTTGCAAATTTTAAAAGCAACTATGCTGAACAACCCGCTTAATAAAACAATTTATAGCAAATGGCATTGGTAAGAAAAAATAAAGCACTGGATCAATTATTTTCTTCCGATTTATCATTTGATCAACTATACCCAAAGTCTATCCAGGAGTTGGCATACAGGCATTGGACTCCTTTAGAAGTTGCTAAAAAAGCCGCAGAATACCTGGGTTCTGAAAGCAAATCAAAAATATTGGACATAGGCAGCGGCGTTGGAAAATTTTGCCTTGCTGCGGCTCACTACAGACCTAATGCAATGTATTATGGTATTGAACAAAGGAAAAATTTAATCAGCTATGCAGAAACTGCTAAAGAAAAACTGGGATTAAACAATGTATCCTTTATCCAGGGAAATTTTACTCAGATTGATTTTGCCCGTTACGACCATTTTTATTTTTATAATTCTTTTTATGAAAATCTTTTAGGCACTCCTAAAATAGACAACAGCCTGGAATACTCCGGTGAATTATTTAATTACTATAATTTTTATTTATACAGGCAATTGGGAAAAATGCCGGAAGGAACAAAGCTGGTTACTTATCATATCGTGGAAGATGAAATGACTGAAGGTTATCATATAGTAGGTGAAGATTTGGAAAACCAGTTGAAGTATTGGGTAAAAATTTAAACCAATTTTATGGCCATCAATATTGATAAAGAATTAAATGAAATTATTGCCAACCTAAAGCCTGCAGAGGGATACCTGGATTGCGAAAAAGTGATTATAATAAATCTTAAAAAACATCTGGCCAATAAAATACCTGTTTCTGATATAGATATTTATTTAAAAAATTTAATGCAGCATTTCGAAAATCTTGTGGAAGAGAACGAAAATTTTGACGATAATATAAGCTACCGGTATGCCGCTCAGTTTTTAAATACATCAATATCTACCCCTTACTGGAAAAGCTGGATTCATGCAAACCCATCATAATACAAATGATCCAATCTTAAAAAAAGGATTTCATTTTTTGTAAATCGTTTTAAAGGTCTCTGTAATTCTTAAACAAAAGAAAGCAGCTTTATTAAAAAAGTAAAATAAAAGAAAATGTCATTAGCATTAGACGAATTCCGGGCTATTCTTATTAGAAAAATTTTAAATGCTTCTTCGCAGGAAGAAGTAACCCGTTGCATTGAAAAAGCCATGGCGGATATTGAAAAGAAAAAAGTGAATGGGCATATTATAGTAAGATTTGTAGATAAAATAAACGGGCAGCTCGATTTGTTTAGCCCATTAAAAAAAGATGCACAGGAATGGAGTAATATCAATATGGCACGTATACTTTTTACCCGTATCAAAAACAAGTTGGTTACTACTGCTATATAAATTAATAACCAATGTTTAGACCAAAGTTATTTGAAACTTTAAAAAATTATGACCGTCAACAGTTTGGCAAAGATGTACTGGCCGGCCTGATTGTAGGTATTGTTGCATTGCCGCTGGCCATTGCATTTGCGATAGCTTCGGGTGTATCGCCGGAAAAAGGGCTCTATACTGCTGTTATTGCCGGGTTCATCGTTTCAGTATTGGGTGGAAGCAGGGTTCAGATTGGTGGCCCCACCGGGGCATTTATTGTAATAGTGTATGGTATTGTGCAGGTACATGGTGTGAATGGTTTAATCCTTGCTACCCTCATGGCCGGGGTCATGCTCATTATAATGGGTTTTGCCCGCCTGGGCTCTGTCATAAAATATATTCCGCATCCTTTAATCATAGGTTTTACAAGTGGTATTGCACTCATCATTTTTTCTTCTCAGGTAAAAGATTTTTTTGGATTAACGATGGGTGCTGTGCCTGCAGATTTTATAGAAAAATGGAAAAGTTATTTCATGAATGTGGCATCCATCAATATTTATGCAGCACTCATTGCTGTAGCCACTGTATTGATCATTTTATTGTGGCCAAAAATTACGCATAAAATTCCCGGTTCATTAATAGCCATTATTGTTACTACGGCTGCCATGCAATGGTTGCATCTTCCGGTAGAAACCATTGGGAGTAAATTTGGCAGTATACCTTCTTCTCTGCCCATGCCTGTTTTTCCGGACTTTGATTTTGCAACTATCAAAAGTTTAGTATCTCCGGCGTTTACAATTGCATTGCTTTGTGGTATTGAATCTTTATTATCTGCGGTGGTTTCGGATGGTATGATAGGAGGAAACCATAAATCAAATATGGAATTAATTGCACAGGGCACAGCCAATATATTTTCTGCGATGTTTGGCGGTATCCCTGCCACTGGCGCCATTGCCAGAACAGCTACCAATGTAAAAAACGGTGGACGTACTCCGGTGGCCGGCATTGTTCATGCTATTACCCTTTTACTGATCATGTTATTTGTAGGTAAATGGGCTTCATTAATACCCATGGCCACGCTTGCAGGAATATTGGTTATTGTGGCATATAATATGAGTGAGTGGCATAGTTTTTTATCGGTATTTAAAGGGCCAAGAAGTGATGTGGCTGTGATGGTTACTACTTTTTTATTAACGGTATTGGTAGATCTTACGGTAGCGATAGAAATTGGAATGGTACTGGCTGTATTCCTGTTTATGCGAAAAATGATTCAATTCAGTGATGTAAGTTTATTTAAAAATGGCCTTGATGGAAATGGTATTGAAAAAGATAAAGATTCTATCAGTAAATTTTTGATCCCTGAAAATATTGAGGTGTTTGAAATTACGGGGCCACTGTTTTTTGGAGCAGCTTATAAGTTTAAAGATGCCATGAGATTTATTGAAAAACCACCAAAAGTTTTAATCATACGTATGCGGCAGGTTCCTATTATAGATGCAACGGGCATTAAAACGATTGAAGAAGTTTTTAAAGAATCAAAACACCGGGGCACCAAATTAATTTTATCGGAAGTGCACAGCGAGCAGGTGATAGCTGAGTTGAAAGCAAAACGTTTATTATTTGCCATTGGCAAAGCCAATATTACGGTTAGTTTTTCTGCAGCTATAGAAAGAGGTAAGATTATTTTACAGGATCTGGCACAACTAAAACACTAAGCAATCATTTAATTTTTTCTGCCATAGCCAGCACTTCGTCTTCCATTTGTTTTTTATATGCTGCCAGTTTTTGAGCAAGGGATTCATCAGAAGTAGCAAGAATTTGTGCAGCAAGAATACCTGCATTTTTAGCAGCGTTAAGTGCCACTGTAGCCACAGGTACTCCATTGGGCATTTGCAGGATAGACAGGATAGAATCCCATCCATCAATAGAATTGGAAGATTTTACAGGAACGCCTATTACCGGAAGGGTAGTGTAGGCTGCCACCATGCCGGGCAAATGTGCGGCTCCGCCTGCACCTGCAATAATTACTTTGATTCCCCTCGCCCCCGCTTCTGTTGCATAGCTGCGCATACGATCTGGTGTGCGGTGAGCAGAAACAACCGTTAACTCATATGGTACTGCAAACTGGTTTAAAATATCAGCAGCAGCCTGCATTACCGGCAAATCTGATTGGCTTCCCATGATGATACCTACTATTGGTTGCATAATTTTAAGTGTTCAAGGTTTAAAGTCAAAAGTCAAAAAAAAGTCAAAAGTCAAAAGTCAAAAGTCAAAAGTCAAAAGTCAAAAGTAAAAAGTCAAAAGTCAAAAGTCAAAAGTCAAAAGTCAAAAGTCAAAAGTCAAAAGTCAAAAGTCAAAAGTCAAAAGTCAAAAGTCAAAAAAATATATTAAGTCGTAAAGATAGTAAAGGCCCACAGAAAATTACAAACCCAACGTTAAACAATTTAAACGTCTTAAACCTTTGAACTTTTTAAACCTCTTAAACCTCTTAAACCTCTTAAACCTCTTAAACCTCTCAAACCTCTGAAACACCCTACTTCACCAACTCCCCTTTAAGCCTCAGCAATTCTGTTTCGGCAACCTTGGTATCATAGCGTGCTGCAATTAAACGGTTGTAGGCATCTTCCAGGCTTTTTTGTGTTTCCCTTAGTTCAAGATAGGAAGTAACGCCCAGGCGTAGCCGCTCTGAAGCTATATAAACATTCTCCTTTGCCAGTACAATATTCTCCTGTTCCAGTTGTAATGTTTTTTTCTGCAACTCATAATCTTTAAAAGCATTACTGATGGCAATATCCATTCTCCATTTTTGATAATCGTAAATGGTATTTTGATAACTGATATCTATTTGTGCAGCCTGAATTTGTCGTTTTACATTAAAGTTGTTGAAAATAGGAATGCTGGCACTGATACCATAATTAAAACCACGGTTCTGGTTTAGCAATGGCGTAAAGTTGTTGATCACCAACTGGTTTTCTGTTCTGGAAAAATTAAAAGCACTATTAATATTTACTGTTGGATATCGCTCTGCTTTTCTTTCTTTTAAACTAAGCTTTGCAATACTGATGTTTTGTTTGGCCAACAGCAGTTCCGGGCTGTTTTGTTCTGCCGCCATCAGAATATCTGCAACAAACAAATCGTTTTTAAAAGGAATACTGTCTGCCACTTCATAGCGGGTTTCCCTTGCCATTACCATCAACAGGTTCAATTGCTCTTTTAGCTGGTCAATAAGTGTCAGTTGTTTTAGGCGTGCAGCTTTTTGCGCATTCAGATCTACTTTGGCCTGCAATAATTCTGGTTTGGCGCCTAATCCTACACTTAATTTTTTTGCTGCCTGTGTTACCCTTTCATCATTCAGGCTCATCTGTTCTTCTATGGCAATCAGTTGTTGTTTTTGCCGAACGATATTGTAATAATTTTTAATTACATCCGATACCGTATTTACTATTTGATTTTTAATATTAAGTTCACCCAATCTTACAATTTCGGCCAGTTTATCCCTGGTAACAAACATTTTAAAACCATCAAACACTGTCCAGTTAAGGTTCATAGATGCGCTGATGTTATCAGATTTTATACCTGCCTGTTTTCGTTCTGTGCCATCTGCCAGTTTTTGCCTGGTATTGTTATTATTAAAAATGAGTCCTGAAGTAGCATTGAGCCTGGGCAGGAATGCGGCATAGGCATAACTGTTATTGAGTGCTGCCAGGGTAGAATCATTTCTTAATAGTGCGATGTCGTAATTATTTTTCATGGCAGCAGCCACTGCCTGTTCTACAGTAAGTAATTCCTGGCTTTGTGCATTTAAGTTTACTAATAAAAAAAGTAAACCGGTTATTATTCTAAGTTGCTTCATCATCCTTCAATGTTTAATCAGTTTCAGGAGCAGGCTCCATGCTGTCTAATTTACTTTTTGTTTTTTTTGTTGATAAATAAGAGTACACAGCAGGTACAATAAACAAGGTAAGTAAGAGGGAGAACATTATACCACCTACAATTACCACACCCAATGGAATCCTGCTTGTGGCTGCATCACCCAGTGATAATGCCAGGGGCAATGCACCCAATGACATTGCAAGGCTGGTCATAAGAATAGGACGGAAGCGGGCCACGGAAGCATCAATTACAGCAGGTATTTTTTGGTTGCCTGCCAATTGTTTTTGATTGGCAAATTCTACAATTAGAATACCATTTTTTGTTACCAGTCCTATCAGCATAATCATTCCTATCTGCGAAAAAATATTTATCGTTTGATTAAATAACCATAGCGATAAAACTGCCCCGGCAAGTGCCAGTGGTACCGTTACCATTATAGTGAACGGATCTATAAAACTACCAAACTGTGCAGCCAGTACTAAATAGATTAAAATTAAAGCCAGAAAAAAGGCAAAGTAGGTATTACCGGAACTGTCAGCATAATCCCTTGATGCACCGGATAAGGAAGTGGTGAAAGTATTATCCAGTACTGTATCTGCAATGGCCCGGATTTCTTTAATACCATCACCAATGGTTTTGCCATCTGCCAGTCCGCTGCTTATTGTTGCAGACCTGTAGCGGTTAAAGTGATAAAGGGTAGGAGGCGTTACGTCCTCACCTATAATTAATAAATTGATGAGAGAAATGGATTCGCCCCGTGTATTGGTTACATAAATATTTTTGAGGTCATTGGGGTCATCCCTGTCAATTCTTTCTACCTGGCCCAATACAGAATACTGCTTACCTTCTTTGGTAAAATATCCCAGGCGCTGGTTACTTAATGCCAGTTGAAGTGTTTGTGAAATAGCCCGCACACTCACTCCCAGTTCACTGGCTTTTAGGCGATCAATGTTGATGCGTATTTCCGGTTTATTAAATTTAAGATCTGCATCTGCACCCTGCAATATTTTGCTTTTATTTACCGCATCCAGCAACCGGGGTAATGCTTCTTTTAATTTATCGTTGTTCGTATTTTGAATAACAAATTGAACAGGTTGGCCACTCCTTCGGTTTACCTGGATGGTTTGATCCTGTATGGCAAAGGAACGGCCATCATTAAAACGTGGTATTCTTTTATTGACCCAGCTAACAATATCCTGCTGGCTTCTCTCCCGGTCTCCGGGATCTACCAATGCCACACGAACAAACCCTGAATTGGCAGAACCGGTTCCGGAAAAGCCGGGTGCAGTCATACTGGTAATGTATTTTTTTTCTTTCAAAGAATCTATCAGAAAACCGGTAAGTTTATCCATATACTTATCCATCGCATCATAGGAAGTGCCTTCCGGAGCCGATACCTGTAAACGAAACTGACTTTTATCTTCCATGGGAGCCAGCTCAGATTGCAGATTTTTACCAATTAAAAAAATCATAGCAAAACACGCAATGATAATGGGGATGGCTATCCACCTTGCTTTCATAAAACCTGTCAATAACTTTTTATATCCGTTTTCCATACCATTAAAAAAGGGTTCAGATGCGGTATAGAATTTTGAATGTTTAAATTTTTTGCGGCTAAGGTACACATTGAGTACTGGCGTAAGCGTTAGTGATACGAATGCCGAAATGAGCACAGCTCCTGCCACAACAATACCAAATTCCCTGAAGAGCCTGCCTACAAATCCTTCCAGGAAAACTATAGGAAGAAACACTACCGCCAGCGTAATAGAAGTAGCAATTACAGCAAAGTAAATTTCTTTGGAACCATCCCTTGCTGCCTGCCACTTTTCCATACCCGCTTCCATTTTTTTATAAATGTTTTCTGTAACCACAATACCATCATCCACTACCAAACCTGTGGCCAGTACAATAGCCAGTAAAGTGAGTACATTGATGGTGAAACCACTGAGGTACATGATAAAAAATACACCAATTAATGAGATTGGAATATCAATGAGTGGCCTTATTGCTATCAACCAGTCTCTGAAAAATAAGAAAATAATCAGCACCACCAGTATAAATGAAATCAAGAGTGTTTCTTTTACTTCACTGATACTTTTGCGGATATTTATGGTTTGGTCACTGGAAACTTCCATGCGGATATCATCCGGTAATTCTCTTTTAATTTCCTCCAGTCTTTTTTTAATATCATTACTGATGGCCACATAGTTGGTGCCGGGCTGAGGTATTACTGCAATGGCAATCATAGGAACACCACTTTCCTTTAATACACTCTCTTCGTTTTCGGGGCCTAATACCGCTTCTCCTATATCTTTTAAACGAACATCTGATCCGTTTACATTTTTAATGATGAGGTTATTAAATTCATCCTCAGTATTCATTTTTCCAAATGTACGAATACCCAGTTCTGTAGCGTCGCCGGAAACTTTACCGGATGGTAACTCTACATTTTCTCTTAGTAAGGCAGCCTGCACATCCTGCGGCGTTAATGCATAGGCACTCATCCTGGAAGGATCAAACCAAATGCGCATGGCATATTTTTTTTCTCCCCACACATTTACTCCACTTACACCTGATACTGTTTGAATTTTTTCTACAAGATTGTTATTGGCAAATTCTGTTATCTCTAATGCATTGCGCACGCTGCTTTGCAGCAATAGTATAATGATCGGATCATTGCTTGCATCGGCCTTGCTCACCACAGGCGGTTCATCCAGATCGGTTGGTAGAGACCTTTGCGCCTGTGATACTTTATCCCTCACATCATTGGCGGCTTCTTCCAGGCTCACCCCCAGGTTAAATTCTACTGTGATATTGCTGCTGCCCTGAGAGCTTTGTGAAGTAATGTTTTTAATGCCTGCAATTCCATTCACCGCTTTTTCCAGCGGTTCAGTAATCTGCGTTTCTATAATCTCTGCATTGGCACCCGGGTAAGAAGTTCTTACACTGATATTAGGCGGATCTAATGCAGGATAATCTCTTACCCCTAAAAATGTATAACCAATCACACCAAATAGTACAATGGCAATATTGAGTACTATGGCAAAGACCGGTTTGCGTAAACTAAATTCTGCTAAATTCATGCTTTATAAATTTCGTTAGGATTCAGGAAGTGAAAGGTGAAAGGTGAAATCTTCGAAAATCTTTTCGCTTTTAGTTGCATTGTTGTTCTTAAAAGTGAAAGGTGAAAGTTGAAATCTTTGAAAATCTTTTTGCTTTCAGTTGCATTGTTGTTTTTAAAAGTGAAAGGTGAAAGGTGAAATCTTTGAAAATCTTTTCGCTTTTAGTTGCATTGTTGTAAAGTTAAAGGTGAAATCTTTGAAAATCTTTTCGCTTTTAGCTGCATTGTTGTTCTTAAAAGTGAAAGGTGAAAGGTGAAATCTTCGAAAATCTTTTTGCTTTCAGTTGCATTGTTGTTTTTAAAAGTGAAAGGTGAAAAGTGAAAGATGAACCCTTTGAAAATCTTTTTTTGCTTTTAAAACCTTTAATAATTAAAAATTTTAATACTCTTTAATTCGCTCAATGCTTTTGACCTTTCACTTTTGACCTTTCACCTTTGACTTTTGACTTTTGACCTTTCACTATTCACCATTCACCATACACCTTCCTTTATTGCTTTATCTTGTTCAACTGCACTTTTCCGCCTGGCTTCAAACTCATCAACCCTGTTGTAATAATAGTATCTCCTACTTTTAAACCATTAGTTACTTGTACATTGGCAGAATCCCTTGCACCCGTTATTACATCTTCAAAATTGGCGATGCCATTGCGGTAAATGGCTACTTTTTTTCCTCTTGCCTGTGGTATGATTGCCTGTGAAGGAATCATGATGGCATCCGGATCGGGATCAAAAGTTGTTCTCACTTTTACAAACTGGCCGGGAAGCAGTTTACCATCGTTGTTGGTTACCAATGTTCTTACTTTTAAACTCCGGTTTTCTTCAGAAACACCCGATTCTGAAGCGATAATTTTTGCGTTATAATTTTTTTTATTTCCTTCAGATGAAAAACTGATGAGTTGACCTACTCTTATTTTATTGCTGTATTTTTCAGGCAATGTAAAATCTAATTTTAACTGGCTGTTTTGGCGGATGGTGGTGATAATGGTTTGTGGAGTAACATATGCACCCGGGCTGATATTCTTTAGGCCGAGTGTACCGCTGAAAGGTGCCCTTATTTCTGTGCGCATGATATTACTGCGAACAATATTTATATCAGCCTGCAAATTGTTGATGCTGAGATTGGCAAGGTCATATTCCTGCTGGCTGATGCCATTTATCTTTAGCAATTCTTCATAGCGTTTTGTAGTTTGCTGTGCTACCTGCACCTGTACTTTTAATTTATTTAATTGTGCTACCAGGTCGCCGTCATAAATTTTGGCAAGTAAGGTTCCTTTGCCCACCACTCTTCCTTCCGATTTATTCAGGTAAACCAATCGTCCTGAAATTTCCGGGTTAATGGCGGTTTCTTCATTGGCAATAATAGAGCCCGGCAGTTCCAGGTTGTCTGTTAATGGGGTAGTTTTTACAATATATGCATCCACTTTGGAAATGGGTGGTCCTGATGGTTTAGCTGCCGTTGCCGCAGTTTCTTTTTTTTCTTTGTTGTTGCATGCAGGTAAAATAAAGCAGGATAAAATACCCGCTATCAGTAAAAATGATTTGTTCGCAGAGAGTCTAATCACAGATATTATTTTATTTAAAACAGTTGAAGAATAAAAATAAGCCATAAAAAACAAGCAGTTACACCAAAATGTATGACTGGTAGTTTTATATAATAGAAAATGTTATTCCGATTTTACAAACAACGTATGTTTAATTTGGTTGGCCTTGTGCAATAATTCCTGTTTCTCATTACTCAATATGGTTATATGTCCCATTTTTCTCCCTGGCTTGGTATGTGTCTTTCCATATAAGTGTACAAAAACATTATCCATGGCCAATATTTCATTGAGCCCTTCATAGGTTACCGGCCCATTAAAATTTTCTGCTCCCAATAAATTTACGATGGCTGCAGGCATTCTATGATCAGTATTGCCCAGTGGGTAATCGAGTATCACACGCCAAAGCATATCAAACTGGCTGCTGTAACAGGCTTCTATAGTATGATGCCCGCTGTTATGTACCCGGGGGGCTGTTTCATTTACCCAAACTTTGTCGTCATAATCTGTAAATAGTTCTACTGCAAAAATACCCGGGCTTTTTAATTCTTTCACTACCCGCAGTGCAATAGCTTCCGCTTTCCATAATACTTTATCAGGCAGTTGTGCAGGGCTTAGTTGATGGCTGAGCAAATTAAGATGTGGGTCAAAAACCATATCAACGGGAGCATAAATGGCAGTTTCTCCAGCCCTGTTTACTGCAATCATTACGGCTATTTCCTTTTTTATATCCACCATTTTTTCCAGGATGGAGGGGGCATTAAACCCTTTGCTGATATCTTCTTCTTTTTTAATTATCTGCACGCCGCGGCCATCATATCCGCCAGTGGCTAATTTGTGAACGGCCGGTAAAAATGATATATGTTCTTTTAATGCTTCCAGGTTTTCGGTAATGATAAATTCGCTGCTGGGTATTTCGTGCTGCTGGTAAAATTGCTTTTGTAATATTTTATTTTTAATGATTCTTAATGCAGATGGTTTTGGATAAACCACTACACCTTCGGCTTCCAGTTTTTCCAGGGCATCTTCATTGGCACTTTCTATTTCTATGGTAATTATATCCAGCGTTTTGCCAAAATTATAAACATCATCAAAGTTGGTAATATCTCCTTTTACAAAATGGTGGCATAGATGTGCTGCCGGGCAGGAGGGATCATTTTCCATAACAAAGGTTTCTACCGGGTAGTTGGCCGCTTGTTGTAACAACATTCTTCCTAGTTGTCCGCCGCCTAAAATGCCTGCTTTTTTCATGGCGCAAAGATAGAAACAGGATAATTACCATGGTGGGTATTTTTATTATCTTTGTTTTTAATTGATTCCAGACTATCCACATAAAATTTTTGGCGATAAGCGCATTAGCTACTCCCTGCTGATGATTGCGCTTGCTATGGATAATTGCACCGGCTGCTGAATAGAAATTTGCTGTACAAGAGCCTGCCTGCCGGCTGGCATGTGCGACGCCAATACTGATCCACATAGATTTAACGCCAGGTTAATAAAAAAAATAAAATAATTACGATGAGCACAACAACGATTGCTACTGAAAACATTGCCAATACCAATACCGATTTTTTACCATTGAATGGGACTGATTACGTAGAATTTTATGTGGGCAATGCAAAGCAGGCAGCGCATTTTTATAAAACGGCTTTTGGGTTTCAATCACTTGCTTATGCCGGCCCTGAAACAGGGGTGAAAGATAAAGTGAGTTATGTAATACGCCAGAACAAACTCACTTTTGTGTTAACCACTCCGCTAAGGATAAACAACGAAATAGCCGACCATATTTATAAACATGGGGATGGTGTAAAATTCCTGGCGCTTAAAGTAGAGGATGCTACAGATGCCTGGTATCAAACCACCATCAGGGGAGGTAAAAGTTATATGGAGCCACAAACCTTTAAAGACGGGGAGGGCGAAGTGGTAATGAGTGGTATTCATACTTATGGAGAAACGGTTCACCTGTTTATTGAAAGAAAAAATTATAGCGGCGCATTTATGCCAGGCTTTAGAAAATGGGAAACCGTATATAATCCTGCCGAAACAGGACTGTTATATGTAGATCATTGTGTGGGTAATGTGGGCTGGAACCAAATGAACCCCTGGGTAAAATTTTATGAAGAAGTAATGGGCTTTAAAAATATCCTGAGTTTTGATGACAATGATATTTCTACCGAATACAGTGCCCTGATGAGCAAAGTGATGAGTAACGGTAATGGATATGTGAAGTTTCCGATTAACGAACCTGCAGAAGGGAAAAAGAAAAGCCAGGTAGAAGAGTACCTTGATTTTTATAATGGAGAAGGGGTACAACATGTTGCCCTGGCCACTTCAAATATTATTGAAACCGTTACAGAACTGCAGAAACGTGGAATTGAATTCCTGAAAATACCCGCCAGTTATTATGTGGATATATTAGACAGGGTGGGGCATATTGATGAAGACCTGGAACCACTAAAGGAACTGGGCATTTTGATAGATAAGGATGATGAAGGTTATTTATTACAGATTTTTAGCAAGCCTATAGAAGACAGGCCTACGCTGTTTTTTGAAATAATTCAGCGCAAAGGCGCCAAAAGTTTTGGGAAGGGAAACTTTAAAGCCTTGTTTGAAGCACTGGAACGGGAGCAGGATGCGAGGGGGAATCTTTAAAAGGTTTAAAAGGTTTAAAAGGTCTCAGAGGTTTCAGCCGTTTCAGCCGTTACAGCCGTTCAACGTTGAACTTTTGAACCTTGAACTTTTGAACGTTCAACAGATGTAACCTGTTTTTTAACATTCGCTTTTTCAATATTTTTTCTATTTTCACGTTTAACTAATGTAACCCCCAAATTTTAATTTTAATGAGGCAACTTTTTTTACAGGTATATGGATTTTTATTTTGCCTGGTTATCAGCTATTCTGCTGCCGCTCAGCCTGCTTTTACGGAGTTAAAAAAATCTTCAGGTAAAGTGATGGATGTGTTCAACCGGATGGAAGATTCTGTAAAACAACAATTTGAAAAACAAAACCTCGTTTGGCCTCCTGTAGAAATGTATGTTCGTTCTTTTAAATACGACCGCCAACTGGAAATATGGGTAAAAGGCGACAGCAAAGAAGCTTTTAAATTATTTAAGACCTATAAAGTGTGCATGCAAAGTGGTACCATGGGCCCTAAACGAATGGAAGGCGATTACCAGGTACCGGAAGGTTTTTACTATATCAATGAGTTTAATCCCAACAGTAATTATCATTTATCACTGGGATTAAATTATCCCAATTCATCCGATAGGATATTGAGCGACAATGTTCGGCCTGGCGGCAGTATTTATATTCATGGCAATTGTGTATCTACCGGATGTATTCCGTTAATGGATGTGCCAATGGAAGAAGTTTTTATCATTGCCAGTGCTGTAAAAGAACAGGCATCACAAGACTTTATTCCGGTGCATGTTTTTCCTGTAAGATACAATGTAAAAAAATCGATGGAGTACCTTACTAATATCACAAAAGACAACAGTGTTCTACTGGCATTTAATAATAATATCAAATCTGCATTTGATTTTTTTGAATTAAAAAAACAGCTTCCTGTTATTATGGTAAATCAGAAGGGGGAGTATGTGTTTAATTAGGTAAAACATTTCCTTTTTCTCGTTCAATCGTTCTTCGTTTTAGGAATCCAAACTATTTTCTAAATAATATAAGTCTGGAAGCCAAAAGGATGAAAAAGGGAAAATGCTTTAATTAAACCTACAAAAAAACATCGAACACTTCTAATCGCATTAACCCGACGAAAAAAAAAATTAACCGGCAACCAGCAACGAGAAACATTTCTACCTCATCAGCATCTGCACTGTTACCGGTGTTTTATGTTCCGGCACAATCATATTATTTTTAGGGAATTTTTAAAAGATCGAACAAAACTATCATTTAGATAGTTGCATACCTGCTTTCATGTCAGGCAATTTTAACCAGTATAAGTTATATTTGCTTTTCACCTACATATAATGAATAATTATTTTAAATTAATTGAAACCGATGCGCTGGATACGTTGCTGCTGAAGGGAACTTTCCCTTTTAGTAAATATTTATTTTGGGATACCGAAGTAGAAAATATTGACCTGGCAAAAAATAGCCGCTATGTTATTGAACGGGTACTTACGAGGGGACAATTAAGAGATTTTTATTTGCTTACCCGTATTTATAACAATGACCAAATAAAAGCAGCACTAATAAAAAGCAGGGAACTGGATGCAAAGACCATTAACTTCTGCAGCCTGTATTTTAATATACCAAAAAACGAAATGCATGTTGCACCGTTTCACAGTTGATGAAACCGCCTACGGGTTATTACATTATTTATTCAGCCTGCCTGTGCTTAAAAATAATTTTGCTTTGGCAGGAGGCACTTCGTTATCCCTGCAAATTGGTCACCGCAAATCTATTGATCTGGATATTTTTTGTACACAACAATTTGATACAAAAGAACTGGAGATCATTCTTTCATCCAACCCTGAATTTTTATTTAATTATACCCATAGCAATCAAAGGATGCTTTTTAGTTTTATTAATAATATTAAATGCGATTTTGTTCATGAACCCGCAGCATTGATACAGCCATTTCTACAATATGATGATATTAAGTATTTTAGCATTCCTGATATTGCTGCAATGAAAATGCACACTATTTGCGGAAGAGGAAAACGAAAAGATTTTTTTGATATTTATTGTTTGCTTCAATTGTATAGCTGGCAGGAGATGCTGGGCTGGTTTGGGAAAAAATATGGGGATACTCAATTTTATTATTTGTGGAGAAGCATCAGTTATTTTGCCGATGCAGAAGAAGATGTGGCTATACAAGGGATTCCACCCTTTGATAAAAGCTGGCCCGAAATTAAATCCTTTATTCTAAAGGCATGCACCCACTAAAAACTTGGCCTCGATTACAATTTTAAAGCATTTTAAAATCAATTGTTCCACAATAGCCTATCCGTAATTGATCAGGCAAACTCAATCTTTAATACCACTTACCTCATCAGCATCTGCACTGTTACCGGTGTTTTTTGTTCCAGCACAATCACTTTATCTTTTGTCAATCTTTCTATGGTAGCGGCATCATAATGCCTGATGGTGAGCAGCGATAAATTCTTTTTTACTTCCACATCAAACAACAACGAAGCCTGCGATGCCAGTACATCAATTTTTTCTGCATGATCATCAAAACAACATAACAAAGAAATGGCGGTGTTCTGAGAAAGGTTGGGTTTAATTTTTACTTTCTCAAAAAGATGATGCAGATCTTCCACCGGCTTATCTTCTACAAAAGAAAAGTCTTTGCTTTTAAATTGCATGAGCACCTGTTTTTCCTTTACTACAATTACAGGCGGCAGGTTTTTTGCATTTTTGTTACTGATAACAGTACCGGGTAATGCAGGATCAATAAAACTTTTTACCAGCAGGGGAATGTCTTTATTCTGTAATGGTTTAATGGTTTTTGGATGAATCACCTGTGCTCCATAGTAGGCCATTTCAATTACTTCGGTATAACTCAGTTCGTAAATATTTATAGCATCTTTAAATGCTTTTGGGTCGGCGTTCATCACAGCTTCTACATCTTTCCAGATAGTAACAGATTCGGCTGATAATAGATTGGCAAAAATGGCGGCAGAATAATCGCTGCCTTCACGGCCTAAGGTGGTACTTTCATTTTCATCAGTAGCACCAATAAAACCCTGCGTGATTACCACATCAAATTCATTAAAAAGTGGTAAAATATTTTCATGAATACTTTGTTCGGTAAAAGCCCAGTCTACACCGGCATCCCTGAAATTATTATCTGTTCTCACAATATCCCTCACATCTACCCAGGTAGCTTTTACTTTTATTTCTGAAAGATAGTTGGCTACTAAACTGCTGCTAAACAATTCGCCACAACAAACCACCTGGTCGTAATAATAATCGTAATTGCGCACAGGTTTATCATGCAGCAACCATTCTATTTCTGTAAAAAAATCTTTCAGTTGATTTTCTGCTTTTTGCCATTGCAAGGTTGTAAGATATTTTAAGGTATTTAGATGACTGTCTTTTACCTGTTCAAACAATTTCAATGCATCTTCTTTTCTTCCTTCAAAAAAAGTATTCACTACGTTTTCCAGCGCATTGGTAGTTTTGCCCATGGCAGATATAACGATCAGTAGTTTTTCTCCTTGCTGAGACTGTATAATAGATCCTATATTTTTTATCCTTTCTATACTGTTGATGCTGGCTCCGCCGAATTTGAATACCTTCATTTTATATCTTATTAATGCATGAATTGCTAAATTGTTTAATTGTTATATGATCGATTGAAGTTATACCCTAATATCTTGATATTAAATAACGATATGACCATGTAACAATTCAGCCATATAACCATAAAACATTAAACCTTACTTTTGAGTTGCAAATCTAATTGCTAATATGTAAAATTGAAATTGTTTTATGGCCATCAATAGAAAAGTACAAACGCTGGATGAATTTACTTTACAGCAATTAAGAGATTTTCCGCTGGCAACGGGCGAATTGTCTAACCTGTTAAGGGATATTGGCCTTGCAGCCAAAAGGATTAATGTAGAGGTAAACAAAGCCGGGCTGGTAGATATCCTTGGCGATGCAGGCACTATGAATGTGCAGGGCGAAGAAGTGAAAAAGCTGGATGTATTTGCCAATAGCCAAATGGTGGGCGTGCTGAGGCATGGCATTAGTTGTGCCGGCATTGGCAGCGAAGAACTGGATGATATTGTTGTTTTTGATGATGAGATCAGTAATAAATCAAAATATGTTTGTTTGTTCGATCCGCTGGACGGTAGTAGTAATATAGATGTGAATGTGTCTATAGGTACTATTTTTAGCATATTTAAAAGAGTGAGCCCATTGGGAACTCCTGCTACAGAAGCAGATTTTCTGCAGGCAGGAACCAACCAGGTGGCCGCAGGATATGTTATTTATGGATCTTCTACCATGCTTGTTTATGCCACCCGCAGGGGTGTAAATGGTTTTACGCTCGATCAGTCTATTGGTGAGTTCACCCTTAGCCACCCGGATATTAAATGTCCCGAAATTGGGAAAATGTATTCGGTAAACCATGGTAACTTTTTTCAGTACAGCGAGCAGGTAAAAAAATATATTACGGCCTGCCAGAAAAAAGATAAAACCAACGGTGGCCCTTACACGCAGCGATATATCGGCAGCATGGTAAGTGATGTGCATCGCAATTTAATTAAAGGAGGCATCTTTATGTACCCGGGAACTATAGATAAACCAAATGGCAAATTGAGGCTCATGTATGAGTGCAACCCTTTCGCATTTATTTTGGAAGTGGCCGGAGGAAAATGTACAGATGGTGAAAACAGGATACTGGATATTATCCCAAAAGGATTGCATGAACGTACACCATTTTTTGTAGGAAGTTTAAAGATGATGGAGGAACTGGAAACTTACCTGGATAATACTGCAGTTTCCGCATCCTAAAGGGGGATATTGTATCTTTAATCAACATGAGCAGGGTTTTGGCATAGGGTAATGCAACAGGCACCAATTTCAGCAGTCAAAAAAAGAATGTAACAATATCAAAAATAAATTAGCTGCCTTAGTTTAATTAAAAACAAAATTTCAGCAGCGGTTAAAAGCCTTGTAGGCATTGAGATTTTTTATGAACAAAACAATGATCTCTGTAAAAAATCTAACCAAAAATTACGGTGATTTTAAAGCAGTAAAAGATATTTCTTTTGACGTATCTGAAGGAGAAATATTTGGTTTGTTGGGACCCAATGGGGCCGGGAAATCCACTACACTGGAAATTATGGAAACCCTGCGCAAGAAAACCAGTGGCAGTGTGATCATAGATGGACTGGACCTGGATAAGGATCCCGACGAAATAAAAAAAATCATTGGGGTGCAATTACAAACCTCCGGCTTTTATCCAAACCTCACTTTACTGGAGTTGATAAATTTATTTGCAGGTCTTTACAACAAAGATGTAAATCCCATTGAATTGCTTAAAAAAGTAAACCTGCAGGATAAAGCAAAAAATAAAAGTAAAGAGCTTAGCGGCGGCCAAAAACAACGTTTTTCTATCGCCACCACACTCATCAACCAACCCAAAATTGTTTTCCTGGATGAGCCAACCACCGGGCTGGACCCACAGGCAAGAAGAAACCTGTGGGATTTGATTGAAGAAATCAGGGATAATGGGGCTACGGTTATCTTAACCACCCATTATATGGATGAGGCGGAGCGGCTCTGCGACCGTATAGCCATTATGGATGAAGGCAAAATTATTCAGCTCGATTCGCCTGATAAAATGATTGATGACCTGGTAGCTACCGGTTTTGCACGCCCCAAACAGGTAAAATCAGCCAGCCTGGAAGATGTTTTTATACATTTAACAGGTAAGGAGATGAGGGATGAATAAAGTTCCTTTTATTTGCACTACATTTTTAAAAATTAAAAAAAGAATATAATGAAAAAAACAGCCCTTTGTTTGATGGCCGTTGTTACCGTATCCTTTGCAGTAAACGCACAAACAAAAAAGCCGGTTACTAAACCTGTAGCCAAACCAGTAGCTAAATCAGTAGTTGTAGCACCATTAATGAAAAACGGAATAGACAGTTTTAGTTATGCCGTTGGTTTAAATATAGCTACCAGCATGCAACAGCAAGGCGTTACCAAAATCAATGGTACATTAATGCAAAAAGCAATTGATGATGTTTTAAATAACCGTAAAAAGTCTTTAACAGAAGAGCAGGCCAATATGTGTTTGCAACAAAAAATTCAGGAGTTTGCGCAAAAGAAATCCTCCGGAGAAAAAATGAAAGGAGACGCTTTTTTAGCAGCCAATAAAAAAAGACCCGGTGTAATTTCTTTGCCCAATGGCATGCAATACGAAATCATTACAGCAGGAGAACCAAATGGTATGAAACCAACCGCCGCAGATACAGTAGTGGTTCATTATATCGGTACTTTAATAGACGGAACTAAATTTGATGCTTCTGTAGACAGGGGCGAACCTGCTACCTTTCCGGTTGGTGGCGTTATTCGTGGCTGGACAGAAATCTTACAGTTAATGACCAAAGGTGCCAAATGGAAAGTAGCCATCCCAAGCGATCTTGCTTATGGAGACAGGGGAGCAGGTGGACAAATTCCTCCCGGCGCAGCATTGGTTTTTGAAATAAACCTGCTGGAAATTAAACCCGCAGCTACAAACTAATGGAACAGTTGCAATACCCCATAGGTAAATATATTGAGCAGCCATTTTCTCAACAACAATTGAGGGAGTGGTTGCTTGATATACAAACCCTGCCCATGCATGTAGAGCAGGCCATACTTAATTTAGATGAAGCCGAATTGCAAACGCCTTATCGCCCCGGCGGCTGGACAAAAGCACAGGTAGTGCATCATATTGCAGACAGTCATATGAATGCCTACATCCGTTTTAAACTGGGCCTTACAGAAGATAATCCCAGCATAAAACCTTACGACGAAAAGGCATGGGCCGAAATGGCAGATACTAAAAACCTGCCCATCAATATTTCCATTACCTTATTATTTTCGCTTCACCTGCGCCTGCATGAAATTTTAAAAAATATAAAAGAAGAAGAATGGAATAAAACCATTTTTCGTCCCGAACATAAAAAGCAAATGACGCTTTGGTATTTACTGGGCATGTATGCCTGGCATGGCAGGCATCATGTGGCGCATATAAAAATTCCCCGGACCCACTATAGGGGAACTTAGGATGTAATGGTTTTAGTGTTCATTGAGGGTCTTTAAAATTGAAAGTTATTTTTTTTTGAAACCTGCGATTGTTTTTCATAGCATCATTGTTGTGTCACTCACTTTTACAACATACCATTTGGCAACATTTCAGCATTATTATTTCTGTATTTTTAATTTTCAATTTTCAACTTTCAACTTTTCATTTTATGCCTTCCTTTAAAACATTTTCTTCCGAATACATCAGCAGGCATCCTTATTTTACTGCCCGCAAAGATGGTTATGAAACTCCCGATGGTAAAGTGGTTGATCCTTATTTTGTGGTTGAACTTCCGGTGAGTGTTTGTGCAATGGCTATTACCGAAGTTAATGAAGTGTTGCTGGTAGAGCAATACCGTCATCCCATTGATAAAAAAATTATAGAACTGCCCGGAGGTTTTGTAGATGAAGGAGAAACACCACAGCAGGCCATTGCAAGAGAGTTGATGGAAGAAACAGGTTATAGCTTTAACAGTTTTCATTACCTTGGCCAAACCGCTGCCAATCCAGGTGTGCTGAATAATTTCACTCATTTATTCCTGGCCGTTGGCGGAAAAAAAGTAGCAGAACAATCCCTGGATGCCAACGAAGAAATAGTGCTTCATTTTAAATCATTGGGAGAAGTGAGGCAATTATTATTACAGAATAAAATAGAACAAAGCATGCATGCACTGTGTATGTTTTATGCATTTCAGTTTTTAGAAGATGAGCAAGAGGGCTAAAGCCCTGGGTAGTGTGGGGTGTTTTTTATCCCTGGCCTGAAGGCCAGGGCAATTCAAAAGCAGATGTACTCTGTAAGCAGTATCTCATAAATTATAAAAAGCCTGGATGATGTAGGGGTATTTTATATCCCTTGCCTTTTAAACATACCGTTCCTTCTGAATTGTCCTTGTGTTCTGAATATCCCATGTCTTTTGAATATGCCCTCACTTTTTAATTCCCCTGCCTTTTGAAAATGCCCTGCCTTCTGAATTGCCTTGCTTTCTGAATTGCCCCGGCCTTTTGAATTGCCCCGGGCTTTAGCCCAATTAATTATTAACCTCTCCAATAATAAAAAAACTACCGCAGATCATGATCACATCATTTGTAGCAGCCTTGGTTTTTGCAGCTTCAATGGCTTCATTCACATCGTCAAAACTTTCTCCTGTTAATTCTTTTTGAGCAGCCATGTTCTTCAATTCTTCATGAGGCAATGCCCGGGGAATATGTGCATTGGTAAAATAATAAAATGCCTCTTTCGGAAAAAGGTCCAGTACATGTTCTACATCTTTG
>JBBRFX010000010.1:0-42243 GCA_038241275.1 Chitinophagales bacterium | reverse complement strand
TATGGAACCCGGCTTTTGGTATGGCACCGGTTATGTGAGTTATGCCCTTGCAGTGGCCATGTCTGTGGCTACATTTATTGCGTGGTGGGTATTAATTGGTGTATCAGTAAGCGATAACAGGGTAATGTATTGGTTTATTTTTAACAGTGTTGTACTGGTGGTAGCACAGCCCTGGATGATGCGGATGAGCCGGGTGATTTATATGCGCTTTTTTGTAAGCTACGATACCAATTTTGATAAAACGAGGCCAAAAGAATTTGAATAAGAAGGCTGACAAATAATTGGTCTGAAATGTTGCCCACAGGTATGTAGATGAAGTGCTTGCGACGCAACGATGATGCTATGAAAAACTGCTGCTGGTATTGGTAAATGGTCAATGGTCAGTGGTCGCCCGGTTGAACGCCGCTCCGACCGATTAATGGTTAATGGTGAATGGTCCATCGGCTATTAACCATTCACCATTAACGGAATAAAATCTTCTTAGTCGATATTCTCAATAATTCCTGCAATGCCCTGTCCGCCGCCAACGCAGGCTGTTACGATACCATACTTTTTCTTTAACCTTTTCATATCATTTACCAATTGAATGGTAAGCTTGCAGCCGGTACAACCCAGCGGATGACCCAGCGCAATGGCACCACCATTAACATTAACGATAGCAGGATTTAAACCTAACTCACGAATAACCGCCAGGGATTGAGACGCAAAAGCTTCATTCAATTCAAAAAGATCGATATCGGCCAATGTCATACCCGCCTGTTTTAAAACCTTGGGCACTGCTTCTACGGGGCCTATTCCCATCAGGCGTGGATGTACGCCTGCACTGGCTACATTTACCAGTCTCGCAATAGGTTTTAATCCCAGCTCATTGATCATTCTTTCGCTCATCACTATTACAAATGCAGCGCCATCACTGGTTTGAGAGGAGTTGCCTGCTGTAACCGAACCTCCAACAGCAAATGCTGGTTTCAGTTTGGCAAGGCCCTCGGGTGTGGTATCTGTTCTCACGCCCTCATCTGTATCTACTACATAAGTTTTTGTTTTGCGTTTTCCTTTTTCATCTACGTAAACCTGCTCTACATTTATTGGCAGAATGCCGCTTTTAAAATAACCTTCCTTTATAGCATTGGCTGCTTTCATATGGCTGTTGTAGCTAAATAAATCCTGGTCTTCCCGGCTCACATTAAACTCTTTGGCCACCGCTTCTGCTGTAAGGCCCATGCTCAGGTAAAAATCAGGTTCGTCTTTAGCTATTGCATAAGAAGGCACTGTTTTCCATCCTGCGGTGGGCACCAGGCTCATACTTTCTGTACCACCAGCAATAATACATTCGCCCATACCTGAACGAATTTTTGCAGTAGCCATGGCAATACTTTCCAGGCCACTGGCACAATAGCGGTTAATGGTAATACCCGGCGCCTGAATGCCCACTGCTTTGGCAGAGATCATTCTACCCACCTGCAGGCCTTGCTCTGCCTCTGGTACGGCATTGCCCACTATTACATCATCCACCCGTTTAGGATCCAGTTGTGGCACTGATGCCAGCAATGCTTTGATCACATCAATGGCCAGATCGTCGGGCCTTGTAAACCTGAAACCACCTTTTTTACTTTTTCCGATTGCGGTGCGATAACCTGCTACGATGTATGCTTCCTGCATGATAAATTTTTTTTTTAAAATTTGAATTTTTTTTTGTCAAAGGTGAATTGTCAATGGGCAATGGGCATTGAGTCAATGGTCAATAAGTAGAACTCCTTAATTAGATTCTACTTGGCAGAATGGCACCCACATTTGACTTTTCTTTTGACCTTTGACTTTTCACCTTTCACCTTTGACCTTTCTCCCTATAAACCCTATCCTTATACCAAAACCCCAATTAGTTGTTTATGCAACTTTATAGATCAAAGTTAAAAGAATGCTTTTAAAAAATTGTACTTTTACCAAAACATTTTAAATGACAGAAATCCTCAGCATCAAAATAAAAAACAACAGCGTACTTCAGGTACCCGGGGGCCGGTAAGAATTAAAAATGATCAAAATTATCAATGAGCCTTTATTGAATTTTGGCGGCTAAAAGAAAAAGCAGGCAAACCATTTTTTAGCAGCACCAAACCACGCAAAAGAGGCAGAGCAGGAAAAAATAAAATTGACAACTGCCCAAAGTATAATAGATGAACTTTAATATAATTCTTACCGATTCGTTCTCAAACCATGTAAAACAACTGGCTAAAAAATACCTATCTATAAAAGAAGATTACAAAAACTTCTTTCGGATTTGTCAAAAAATCTTTCATCAGGAATATACCTTCGTAAAAAAAAATTTAAAAATAAAAATGAATATTGCTTCTAAAATAAAGGGCAAAAGTGGCGGAGCAGGAGTCATAACCTGTCTTAAAATTGAAGACAAAAGAATCACACTTTTGGATATGTATGATCAGAAAAAAAAAGATACCCTTACAGATAAAGAACCAATAGCATTATTAAAAAAAGTTGAATAAACATGTACAAACTCTTACGTTCCTTTCTCTTCCTCTTTGACCCCGAAAAAGTTCACTACTTTTCTATGAACATACTAAAAGCATTGTGTAGTATAGGTTTCACTAAAAAAATCCTGGAAGGATTATACCAGCCAAAAGGAAATTTATCTTTTCGAATTTTTAATCTCAGCTTTCCAAACCGGGTGGGGCTGGGTGCCGGTTTCGATAAAAATGCTACCAATCTCCGGGAGTTGGAGGCGCTTGGATTTGGCTTTGTAGAGATAGGAACCGTTACTCCCCTTGCACAGGGTGGCAATGAAAAGCCAAGATTGTTTCGCCTGCCACAAGACAAGGCTTTGATAAACCGGATGGGTTTTAATAATGATGGGGCGCAAATAATTGCAGCAAGATTAAAAGAATGGAGAGAAAAAAAAGATTATGCAATAAGCATAAAGCTGAACGAATCAGAAAGTTCTGAACGGGAAACAAAACTCATCATTGGTGGCAACATTGGCAAAAACAAAATCACCCCCAATGAAGATGCCTGGAAAGATTATGAGATTTGTTTTAAAGTACTGCATCCTTATGTAGATTTTTTTGTAGTGAATGTGAGCAGCCCCAATACACCCGGCCTTAGAGAACTGCAGGAAAAAGAGGCCCTTCGCAAAATTTTTGCCGTACTGCAATCACATAACTCAACACTGGAAAAGCCAAAACCAATTCTGCTGAAAATTGCACCCGATCTCAGCTCCGAACAAATAGACGATGTAATTGATCTGGCACTGGAAATAAAATTAGACGGACTGGTGGCAACTAACACCACAATCAGCAGAGAGTCATTGGGTCAAAAGTCAAAGGTCAAAAGTCAAAGTATGGGTGCAGGTGGATTAAGCGGTTTGCCGGTGCAAAAAAGAAGTACCGAAGTAATACAATACATCCATCAAAAAACCAACGGGCAAATTCCTATTATTGCCAGCGGCGGCATTTTTACAGCAGCAGATGCAAATGAAAAAATTAATGCAGGAGCTTCACTCGTTCAGGTTTGGACAGGCTTTATCTACGAAGGTCCTGCCATAGTGAAGCATATCTGCGAGGGTCTGGATGCTTGAGTATTTATATTGTGAAGGGTTTTAAAGCTGAGTTTTTAAAATGTCTTCAACCCCTCAATGCTCCACCAACCTTAAACCCTTAAACCTTGAAACCCTTAAACCCCCTTTCCTTATTTTTGCGCCATGGAATATTTATTTACATCAGAAAGTATCATTAGCTTTTTTGTTTTGGTTGTATTGGAAGTAGTACTGGGCATAGATAATGTAATTTTCGTAAGCATTATCATGAACAGGCTTAAGGATCCTAAGGACCATAAAAAAGCCAGGAGAATATGGATGATCACGGGCATTATCTCCCGCACTATAATGTTGATGGGCTTGAGTTGGTTGCTGAGTCAAAAAGGTAAATCGGTGTTTAGCTTATTTGGCAAAGGCTTCGACCTTGCGAGCATTGTGATGATACTGGGTGGATTGTTCCTCATTTATAAGTCTGTGAAAGAAATTCATGGCAAACTGGAAGGTGAAGACCCGAATGAAAAAACCAAAGGCAGTGTGGGACTTTCCCTTGGCAAGGCCATAGCACAGATCATGATTATAGATGCTGTGTTTTCTTTCGACAGCATTATAACAGCAGGTGGTACTGCCAGGCATTTAGAGATAATGATAGCAGCAGTAGTGATAGCTATGATCATCATGTTTTTATTTAGTCCAAAGATTGCCGGCTTTATTCATAAACATCCTACACTAAAAATGCTGGCTTTGTCGTTTCTTGTAATGATAGGTTTAAGCCTTGTGATAGAAGGCTGGGCGCCAGTGCAGGCGCATGAGCTGGGCATTAAAAATTATATCTACTTTGGTATGGCATTTTCATTCTTAGTAGAACTGCTAAATATGACCATGCTGAACAGGCAGAAAAAACGCAGGCTGGTAAAATTAAATGATCCGATACTATCTGAAGAAAAACAAGCAGAGAATGATATGTCTCATTAAATATTACACATCATAGCAGCAGCAACAATACCGGCTGTTTCGGTTCGTAATCTTGTATCACCAAGTGCCACCGGAATAAAGTGATGGGTGAGTGCCAAATTTATTTCTGCTTTGGTAAAATCACCTTCCGGGCCAATTAGCATAAGTTTATTGCCCTTATTGTTTTGCAGTTTATTTATCAATGAAACTTTATTGGTTTCATCTTCGCAATGCGCAATATATTTTTGAAAACCTTGTTCATTGTTTGTATCCACTACATACTTTATAAACCTTACAGGCTCGTGTAACACCGGCAACCAGGCCTGTTGAGATTGCAGCATGGCACTTACCAGAATACCATGCATCCTTTCAAATTTAAAATGTTGTTTTTCGGTTCGTTCGCACAGGAGTGGGATAATTTCTGTTACGCCTATCTCTGTTGCCTTTTCTAAAAACCACTCAAAACGGCTGCTGTTTTTTACAGGTGAAATAGCGATAGTGATTTCGGATTTTGGATTTTGGATTTCAGATTTTTGCAGAATGGATACCAGGCATTTTTTTCGGTTATCATCTGTAATTTCTACCGTAAACAAATTTCCCTTGCCATTGGTTAGTTGCAATTGTTCGCCAATTTTCATACGAAGTACCTGAATGATATGTTTGCTGGCAGGCTCATCCAGCGCCACATCAATATCAAGTGTATTAATATCCGGCTTATAAAATAATGGTAGTTTCATTCCTGTTTCAAACTTAAGTAAAATAAAAATGGAGAATGAATTTTATCAATTCTTTCTCCATTATCAATTAAATAATTATCCATTAAAACGGTGCTTCGTCATCAAAATTGCCATCATTCATTTTACTCCCTTTTTGAATATACATTCTTGCGCCATCATCTCCTCCGCCTGCAACAGGCTTCCAGTTTCCGCTACCAGCACCTGGCTTTCCGCCGCCAAAATCACTTCCATCTTCTTCTACAAATTTTTGAATATGAAGCAATGCTTTTAGCTTAATTGTTTCAAGGCTACCATTTCTATGCTTAGCAATTTTTACATGCGTTTCTCCTTTATTGCTTTCGCCAAATTCGTCAGTAGTTACTTCATAGTATTCCGGCCTGTAGAGGAACATTACCAAATCGGCATCCTGCTCAATGGCACCGGATTCTCTTAAATCACTCAACTGCGGCATCTTGTTGCCTTCTTTTCTTTTCTCCACTTCACGGCTCAACTGGCTCAGCGCAATGATGGGCACCTGCAATTCTTTTGCAAGACTTTTTAAATCACGGGATATTTTACTGATCTCCTGTTCCCTGTTACTGTTCCTGTCTGCACTGCCGCTCATTAACTGCAGGTAATCTATAATAATAAGGCCTACGTTATGTTTGTTTTTTAGCCTGCGGCATTTGGCACGCAGTTCAAAAATATTCAGTGCGGCAGAATCATCAATAAAAATGGGCGCCTTGCTCAACCGGTCAAATCCATTTTTATACAATTGTTTCATTTCATGTTCTTCCAGTTTACCCCGGGCAATTTTTTCCAGCCATATCTCGCTTTCTGCACTCAGGATACGTTGTACCAACTGGCTGCTGCTCATCTCCAAACTAAAAAATGCAACGGCAGTAGGTGGCCTGTCATCACCCTTTGGGCGAATGGCTGCAGTACGTGCAAGGTTTAATGCAAAGGCGGTTTTACCTACGGAAGGTCTTGCCGCCAAAATAATAAGATCGGTAGGTTGCCAGCCATAAGTAATTTTATCAAGCGTAGGAAAACCGGTAGGCACACCCGTAATCTCATCCTTACGGTTACGCATATCCTCAATCCGGTTAAATGTTTTTACCAAAACCGAATCTATATCATCAAAGTTTTTGCGAAGGTGATTATTGGTAATTTCAAATAATTTTCCTTCGGCATTATCCAATAAATCAAATACATCGGTACTGTCTTCATAAGCATCCCCAATAATTTCACCGCTGATGCGGATCAATTCACGCTGAATAAATTTTTGTAAAACAATTCTTGAGTGGGCATCAATATTAGCAGAAGAAACAACAGAATTGGTAAGTTTGGTTACATAATAAGGACCTCCGATAATTTCCAATTCTTCCCTCAGTTTCAATTCTTCCACCACAGTAAGCATATCTATCGGCAAACTTTTAATGGCCAGCCCCTGCATGGCTTTAAAAATTTTTTGGTGCGCATCTACATAAAAACATTCCGGCTTTAAAATTTCTATCACTGTATCAAAGGCACTTTTCTCCAACATGATGGCACCCAATATGGCTTCCTCCAGTTCTTTTGCCTGGGGCGGCACTTTGCCAAAAACCATACTCCCCATGTCTATCGGGCCAGTCCTTCGGGCTTTTCTGTCTTTATTAAGATTGGTAAATTCCATCTCTATTTTTTTCTTTTGATTTTAGTTCTAAATAATTCCCACATAACGGCTATTAATAAACGCTTCTTAAAACAAATACTGCATTTAATCCTTTATTATCTATTTAAGATAATCGGGCGGCTAAGGTAATGGCAATTCGGTAATGTTAAATTAACATATCGTTGTTATCAACTTTATTTTACTCATTATCCACCCTATATCCACCTGCAAAGGTAGCTTATTCACCAGTTATAAACAGTGCTATGCACATGCAATATGCAAACTGTATGTAATTTCGGGCCTATTTATTAACATAAAAAAGGAGCCGGTTTTTCTTTTTGTGCACCGCCCCTTTTTTTATTTTTATTGCATAATTGATGGCAAATAAGTAGCTTCCTGATTTTTGTAAATGAGCCTGTTTTTGAAAGTGGAGATAGGCCTGAAAAAACTATCTTTGCTGCCCAAATAAAAATGCGTAATGATTATTTCTTATAATTGGCTGAGTGAATACCTGCCCACGAAAATGGAGCCTGAAAGACTGAGTAGAATACTGACATCCATTGGGCTGGAAGTAGAAAGCCTGCATAAATTTGAGACCATCAAGGGTGGTTTACAGGGCTTAATAACTGCAGAAATAGTGGCATGCGAAAAACACCCGGATGCAAATAAATTAAAGATCACACAAGTAAATACCGGAACTGAAATATTGCAGGTAGTATGCGGTGCCCCCAATGCAGCTATCGGGCAAAAAGTAATACTGGCTCCTGTTGGCAGCACCATTTACCCTCATGACGGCGAGCCCATTACCTTAAAAAAAGCCAAAATAAGGGGTGCCGAAAGCAATGGAATGATTTGCGCAGAAGATGAAATTGGTGTAGGCAAAAGCCACGACGGCATCATGGTTCTGCCGTCAGCTACCCCTGTGGGTCAGCCTGCAGCTTCCTTATTTGAGTCTTATGACGATTTTATTTTTGAAATTGGCCTTACTCCAAACCGCATGGATGCCATGAGCCACCTGGGTGTAGCAAAAGATGTATGCGCATACCTTAGCCATCATGATAAAAATGGAACCATTGCAAAACTGCCTTATAAAAACGGTTTCAAACCAGACTCTGGCGGCAAACCCATTGAAGTATTTATTGAAGACAGCAATGCATGCAGGCGTTATGCCGGCGTCAGCATCAGCAATATAACGGTAACGGATAGCCCAAAATGGCTGCAACAAAAATTAACCAGCATTGGCCTTAAGCCCATCAACAACATAGTAGATATTACCAATTTTATTTTGCATGAAACCGGCCAGCCATTACATGCTTTTGATGCAGCAAAAATTACAGGTAATAAGATTTTTGTAAAACAAATGCCGGAAGGCACCCTGTTTACAACCCTTGACGATAAAGAAAGAAAATTAGCTGCCGGCGACCTGATGATTTGTAATGCAGCGCAGCCTATGTGTATTGCAGGTGTGTATGGTGGTGCAGAGAGTGGTGTGAACAGTAATACTAAAAATATTTTTTTAGAAAGTGCCTGGTTCGATCCCATTGTAATCAGGAAAACATCCATGTTGCATGGATTAAGAACCGATGCTGCCACCCGTTTTGAAAAAGGAATAGATATCAGCAATACCATCAACGTTTTAAAAAGAGCAGCAGAACTGGTAAAAGAAATTTGCGGCGGAGAAATATCCAGCGATATTATTGATGTATTTCCCAACCCTATTTCTCAAACCTCCATTGGTTTAAAATATCATTACTTAAAAAAACTAAGTGGTAAAAATTATCATGGAGATTCCATTAAAAATATTCTTACAGCGCTTGGTTTTGAACTGATGAGAGAAGGGGCAGATGAAATGTGGGTGAATGTTCCATTCAGCAAACCGGATATTACCATACCGGCAGATCTTGTAGAAGAAATCATGCGTATAGATGGATTGGATAATATCGAAATTCCTGCAACCATCAGCATTTCGCCGGCTCATGATATGACTTCTCAAAGCAATGTACTGAGAGAAAAAGTGGCTGATATGCTTACGGGCAATGGTTTCTACGAAATCTTCACCAACAGTATTACCAACAGTGCTTATTATGATGAGGCAACTCTTGAGCATGCCGTAAAAATGATTAATAACCTGAGCGCCGATCTTGATATATTACGCCCATCGCTGCTACCAACAGGTTTGGAAGTGATTGCTCATAACATCAACCGTAAAAACGCTGATCTTTGCCTGTTTGAATTTGGTAAAACTTACCGCAAAGAAGCCGATGGACAATATGCAGAAGAAAAACACCTGTCGCTATATGTAAGTGGCAATATAAAAGAAACATCCTGGAACCATAAAGAAGAAAAAGCAGATTTTTATTTTGTAAAAGCAACCTGCGAAAAGATTTTTGCTGCTACCGGTATAACCAATGTAAAATTTGAGCAAACGGATAACAACGATTTTGAAACAGCAGCCCTGGTAAAAATAAAAAATAAAACCATCGGCATCCTTGGTATTGTTTCTCAAAAAAAGAACAAACAATTTGGCATTAAACAACCGGTTATTATTGCAGATATCCATTGGGATGATATGATCAGCACCATAAAAGCACAGGCATTTTCCTATACAGAAATAAGTAAGTTTCCTTCTGTGCAACGTGACCTTGCATTGGTTGTAAATAAAAAGCTAACTTATGCCCAGGTAGAACAAACAGCGGCTGCATTAAATATCCAGCACCTGCAGGGAGTAAAGCTTTTTGATATTTTTGAAAGTGAAAAACTGGGAGAAGAAAAAAAATCAATGGCAGTAAATTTTACTTTTGGGGATACCAATAAAACACTCACCGATGCGGCAATAGATGAAATGATGAATAAACTGGTTGGGGCATTTGAAAAACAACTGGGAGCAGAAATAAGAAAATAAAACGACCCTGCAGGCGGCTACATGCCCCTGCGGCGGTTAAATAAACAAACATATTTGTCAGCACTCATCCATCATATAAATCTTATTCAAACAAAATTGCTTCAATTGCTGAAGCAATATGAATTGCTGCAAAAGGAAAATGCAAAGCAGCATCAGCAGATTGATCATTTACAAAAGGATTTATTACAACATAAAGAAAAAATGGATGAACTGCAGCAACAGAATCTTATTTTAAAAGCTTCTGTTACCAACATGGATGCTTCAGATAAAAAAGAGCTGGATCTAAAAATTCAGCAGTACATAAAAAATATAGATAAATGCATTTCCTTACTCAGTAAATAAGCTCATGCCCGAACTGATTCCTGTAAATATTGTTATTGCCGACCGCACTTACCGCATCAAAACCAACCCGGAAGATGAGGAAGTGATCCGCAAAACGGTCAAACTCATCAACGATAAGATCATCGAGTTTAAAACCCAGTTTGCCGGCAAAGACATGCAGGATTATATTGCTATGGTTATCATATGGTATGCTACGCAATCTGTGTCAGAAAAAAATAGTAGCCTTGATCAAACAGAATTGCTCAACGGGCTAAAAAAGTTGGAAGAGCAGATAAACAAAGCGCTTTAAATTTGTTGTAGCTGTCTTTGCAGTTCTGGGTAACTTCCGGCGCCAGAGCTTCAACCAACGCCACTTGCTTATTGCCAAATTCCTCACATTTACATTAAACAAAGTAAGGACTGTGGATTTAGGCTGATTTGCACGGATTGCAGGATTTATGTAGAAAATAAATACGACAAGCCGGTTAAGTGTAATTATAATCCATATACAAATAAATGGGACTAATAAAAAGATTTACGATCGTACAATTAAGCTTATTATTAGCTATTGTTTTTTGTGGATGCGGAAGTACAGTCAAGATTTCCGATTATTATAAATTTAATGAAATCAATATCTTCTATTTCCAAAATTATAATAATGATTCTCTGAAATTAAATATTGACTTTAATGGATCGCACAGGTATATAGATTTAAACAGTCGAAATAAAGTTAAGCTGGAGCCCGATGTAAAAAAATCATTAAAGAGTGTGGCTTATTTAGAAAAACTAAAATTGTTTTTCGTTTCAAAGTCCACAATGAAAAAGTGGGGAAGTAGTTACAGTTGTTTTCTTATTGACAATAAAAATTTAAAATACAATAAGCAGTTGTTTACTGAGCGTAACAACATACTGATCTCCGAAGTATTTCATTACCGTAATTCCGCAAATGTTATTTGTATAAAATCAATAGATGATTTTTCTCTGGTATTCTTAAACAGCCTTTACAAGAGGCATCCAAACAGAACAAGCGATGAAATGCAGGATGATAGCCTGTACCTTACTAGAAATACCCTTACTGAAGTTTCGTCCCTCGTAAGTGGTAGTGAATTTGCAAAAACGGTATCTAAGAGACGCAAAATTTTAGACACAATTAATGCTGCCTTTAATGAGGTAAATAAATATTTTCAGCCTGTTACAATTTTAGAAAGTTTGGATGTGGAGCCATATAAAACGCTAAAATCATTTTATTACCAGGCACTCTTAACAAGAATTTCTTTTTTAGATGATTTGGAAAAATTATACCGGACAAGGATGGACTATATTACTTATTTATCCGACACTAATAGCAAGGAAGAAATGCAAAAAAAAGGAGAGAGTAAAATAAGTAAAAATATACTGGATACTATTGTAACGCTTGCAAAAGCTAATAAAGTTATTATGGTAAATGAATCACATTACGATTTCAGGCACAGATACTTTTTATATAATATTTTAGACTCATTGTATTCAAATGGTTACCGCAACCTTTGTTTGGAGGATTATAAGAACTACAACAACCAACTAAGTAGCTTTCCTCAAAGAAAAGACGGGTTTTATATTCAAGAGCCATTTATGGCACAGTTAATTAGAAAAGCAAAATTATTAGGCTTTAATATTTATCCCTATGAAGATACAACAGGTGATATAAACAACTATAGTTCACTAATTGAAAAAAGGGAATATACCCAGGCAAAGAATTTTTATAAACTCTACCAGGCGGATAGCAACAATAAGTGGATTGTTTATGCGGGTATGGAGCACGTTAATAAGAAATCTTTTATGACAAATTACCAATCATTTTGTATGTATTTTACCCGGCTATCCGGCATCAATCCATTTGTAATGAATCAGACAAATTTTAGCTTGCTTTCAAACAGGACAGATTACCTGATAAACAAACCTACCGGGTACTATTATTTTGAACCAGATAGTTCGAATCACAATAACAAACAAGCTGATCTATATATCGCAAATAATATCTACCAAAATCCATATTTAGATATTGCCGGCTTCCAATTTGAGCCTACAAAAAAATACCGCATTGTTCCTCAAAGTGAAACTGACAGAGCTTGCAAAATATTTGTATATATATCTAAAGAATTCGATCAAATAGGGCAAAAAGCTATTCCTATTTATATTGGATCTTTAAAGGAACACGAATCCCTGAAATTACGTTTGCCCGCAGATGAGTATGCAGCAATAATTACAGATGAAAATGAAAAAATAATTGCCGGTAGTAAAATCCATATTGAAGAGTAAGAGAATGTATTTTTTTAAAAGAATTAATTGCAGTTAAAAGAATTTCAATAATCCAACTCGACTGTGTCATTAACTTTTTATCGCCAACTTAATGCAATGTATTGCAGTCCGGATTTTTTTGCTGTCATAGTTAGCTGCCACCGCCTGGTCTTCTACCAAAGCCACTTGCCTATTACCCAAATAATTTCCTTTAAAAAACATTTACACACAATGTTTTGCCTACATGAGGAAATTGCCAAAAAACTAAGCACCAATGCTTATTTTTCAATACCTATACTTTTAATGACAAAGGGAATATTGAAAACAGAAACAGCATTATCCGGGGTTTCTATATCGAAAAAGAAAACTTAGATAGAGTTAAGGAAAAGAAAATAAAAAAATTAGAAAATCTAATCAATAACAGACCCAATTGAAAATTTTAATACAAATCAGCTAATGAGGTAAATTTCATAAAATCAGTTGTTGCACTTACTGGTTGATTACAACAATTCTTTAATTCAGTTTTAATAGATATTTATTTTCAAGCCGTTAATTTTGAAGCTAAACTATTTTATATGCAAGATATATTGAATCATGAAATATGGGGAAATACAGTTCTGAACTATTTAATGGTTATTAGTGGAATAATTATAACCTGAGTGGTTATCAAAATAACAAAAAAAAGATTAATAAACGGCCTGAAAAAAATAACATCGGGAACAAAAACGAATTTTGATGATTTGCTGGTGGAGGCGTCTGACAGGTTTGCTATCCCTTTCCTCTACCTTTTTATCAATTATTCTATCATAACACTACTTTCCCTGTCTGCAAAAGCAGAAAAAATATTGGCTGTGGCTGTTGCGTTCGTGATGATTTACTATGTAGTCCGGCTTGTTAATTTTATAATTCAACATCTCGTTGTAGCATACATGAAAGCAAAGAACGAAGTTGATGAACGAATAAAGCAAGTAGAGGGAATGTGGATGATTGTGAAAGTATTGACATGGACAATGGGTATTGTGATGCTTGCAGACAACCTGGGCTATAATGTTACGACAGTCATCGCAGGTTTAGGTGTTGGTGGCATAGCAATTGCGCTGGCCGCACAAAGTATACTGGGTGATCTTTTTAGTTATATCGTCATCTTTTTCGACAAGCCTTTTGAAATCGGCGACTTTATTGTGGCTGGAGATCATACGGGAGTAGTTGAAAAAATAGGAATTAAAACTTCACATATCCGCAGCCTGGATGGCCAGCAGTTGGTAATGCCAAACGCTGAAATGGCAAAGACGGTAATAAAAATTTTAAACGATTGGAACGCAGACGTGTGGTATTTGCTATAGGAGTGGTGTACTACACTTCATCTGCGCAAATACGTGAAATACCCAATATATTTAAGAGTATTGTATCACAGCAGGAAAATGCTTTTTTTGACAGGGCATATCTTAAGTCTTTTGGAGATTTCAGCATTAACTATGAAATTGTTTATTACATCGAATCTGCAGATTATGTATTATATATGGATACTCACCAAGCTATTTGCATGAATATTTTTGACCAGTTTGAAAGAGAAGGAATTGAATTCGCATTTCCAACCCAAACGCTGTTTCTCACAAAGCAATCAACGGGTAAAATAGCATCTTAGAATTAATTCATTTGGGTGTGTGAATTTTTCGCTTTGAAACATTGAAAACTTATTTTTAACGTAAATTAATTTGCAACTTTATTTTTGCTTTAAAATTTTGCAGTAGTTGCTGATTTTCCTGCTTTATATCGCATTGTAATAATTGTTGGGTCATTTGCAAAAGCGCATCCTGAATATACCTGTCCTCTTTTCCATATTTCCAGATGGGGTAGAAACATTCTACAAATAATTCTTCAAAAGTCATTTCTTTCATTGTCACACGTATTACTTTGTTTTCATCGGCAAACATTGATGGCAAATAGTTGAATAATCTAAACCGAAACAAATCAGTTAAGGCGTGTATGCTCAGCACTGCAGTTTCGGGGTCGTTTATTCCCGGGCTTAGTGCCTTTATGGCAACCTCAGCAAGCTGGTGATAGCCGTAAAAAGCATTTTTATCAATGGGTTGCCCATGGTATAGATCTATAGCATTCATCAATTCAGCTATTTCTTCCTTATGTAATTTTTTTTCGCCATTCACAATAAGTAACGGACAGCCTTCTAATAAATAGGTGCCTGGCGAATGAAGCATTTGAACAAGCACATCGTATTTTTGTGCAAAGCCTATAAGCGACGGTTTATTAAATCCCTGGTAGTAATCAGATGAAGGCATATAAATGGTTTGCGCCTTTTTTTCATCTGGTGCAAATACACCTGGCTTCTCAGGGCAGCAGTGTTGCCGGAGTGTATGTAACGTTTTCTTGTGTATACGATTGATGATGGTTTCGAACTTTACGGATTGCGTTACATAATGCAGAAAATAAATAAACAGAAATATGTCTACAACAGTAAATAAGAGCAACAGATAAATGCTTAAAGCAGGTACATATATACCCGATGTTATATCACGAATTGTACTCAATAAAAACAGGGAATATACAATAGTACCAATATAAAAGCCTAAGATGATTTGCTGTAACCTGTTGCCAATCATGCTGTCGAGCATGCGGTTGCTCATTTGCGATGCAGCCTGGTTTAACAGTATCATTACCATTGAAAAACTAAACACAGTAAGTGAAATGATGCCTCCGGAAATGGTAGTTAGAATAGCACGTGCTGTGCTTGCATCACGTAAACTTAACCAGCTTAACTGAGACTTAAGTTGCTTTCCTGTTTCGGAAAAATCTAACTCAAGCATCAGAATGGATAGCAGCAAAAAACCTAAAGATATCAGGGCAGGATAAAAGGCAATACTGTGGATTGTTTGGCTGTAATACTTACGTAACCATTTGTAAAGTTTGCTCATCGTAACAAAAGTTTATTCAAATAAATGTGCCGCCAGTTTTTTATCATGTCCATATATGTCATCAACAAAATGAAGCAATCCATCTTCGTCTACCCACGATGTAAAATAGGTTATAAAAACAGGAACTGTTTTACCAAGCGTTACCCACTTCTCTTTAGAACTGTTCATGGCTTCTTTAATATTTTCGTTGGTCCATTCAGGTTGATTGCGCAGCAGATAAACAGCTAAATCAAAGGGCTGCTGAAGCCTGATACAACCATGACTGAAAGCTCGTTGCTGCCTGTTGAACAAATCACGGCTTGGTGTATCGTGAAAGTAAATATTATAGCTGTTGGGAAATATAAACTTTACATGACCCAGCGCATTGGTATTACCGGGCTTTTGGCGAACAATTGGCAAGCCATTGCTGTAGCCGGTTACTTCCATATTTTTCCTTCTTAAATAACTGCTGCTTCGCTGCATAGCAGGATATATTTCGTTACGCACAATGCTTCGTGGAATGTTCCAGTAAGGGCTAAAGACAACATATTTTAGCTGGTCGCTGAAAATTACAGTTCTGTTTGCTGCCTTGCCAACAACTATATTCATTGCCAATACTTCTTTCCCGTTCTCCATTACATGAAGCCGGTATTCGGGTATGTTTGCAAACAGATAATTAGAAGAAAGTTCCGGCATCCATTTCATTCTTTCAAGGTTAATCAGCATTTGCTTTATCCGTTCCGCTACAGGTATATTTAACTGCTTTATTAAATCCTTATCAATAACACCGTCGGCTTTTAAACCAAAACTTGTTTCTGCCTTCATTACTGCATCAAGTAATTCGGCATTGTAAAAATCGGAAGTATCTACTGCGGAATAAAGTCCTGTTGACTGTAATCGTTTTTTAACTGCTATGATTAAATTATTTTTACTGCCCGGTTTTAAGGTTGTAGTTGTAGAAATTGCTCCCCACCCGCCATTCCCTTCTATGGCATTGTATCGGAACAACTGCTGTTGAAGCGAATAATATGGTTTATTTAATGGTTTCCAATCGCCCTTTTCATTGTTGAGAAAACTGTCTAAAAGTGCAACAGGCTTTAGTTTTCGCCTTGGTATATGCCATTGTACTTTTTGCGGATTTAATTTACCACTATACGCAAATTGTAAATAGTTAAAAAAATGTTTTGTAAAAAACAGCTCCGTTTCTTCAAGTTGCTTTTTATTAATGATAAATGAACTGTCGCTTAACAGGGTATCTATAATTTGGTGCAATTGCACATCATAAATACTGCTGTCACTTGCCTGTTTTACCAGCATGTCATGAGCACTCCAAAAGCCCTGTGCCTGTATGGTAAGTCCATCTTCATTAAACCATGCAAAGCTGTAATTACGTGAATTATAAAAACTGCGCATGTAGTTAGCAATGCTGTCCCCGCTTACTTCTTTTTCTAAAAAGTGCTCCAGGTTAAGGCTATCAAGGAATAGCTGCGAAAAGGCATTTGCAGTGGTTATGGTTGTATCCCTGGGTGTTATATCCCCCCCCTGTTTTGGAGATACTTCGTTACAGGACAAAAAGAAGAAAGTTGTTGCTATTACCGGTATAATAAATTTCATGAATGATTGTTAATTGTGTGCGATAAATATGGGCGCATTTGTTTGCGTCATAATATAGTTTGCAAGGCTTTCTTTAAAAAATCTCGACAATGAACTTCTACCGAAAGCGCTCATTATAATAAGTGGGTTATATAAACTGTTGATATAATTTGTAAGCTCGCTTTTTGTTTCGCCTTTAATGATTTCAATTTTTGCATTCGGATAATGCAAGGGCAGCCACTCTCTTATCAGGTCGTCATACTCTAATCCCAGAACATTTATTGGTACCACAGATACAAAGTGAATGGGTAAATTTTTGTAAATGCCAAAAAGATATGTAAACAACCTTACTGCGTAAATACTTGATAATTTATCGTCGTAAGCAAATACTAACGTGTCGGTATTGATGTAATCTTTATTTATCATTAACACGGGGCAATGAGTATCTGCTAAAAATATATTCATTGAATATTGAATTGGTGCTGTGTCTGCATCACATACAATCAGGTCGGCGAAAGCACTGTAGTCTATTAGTGTTGCTAAATGCCTGGTACTGACAGAATGAGTTTTAAAAGAAATATTTGCTGCTTTACAGGTATCGGCAAATAACTTCATACTTGTTCTTAAAAACTGTAAGTGTTCTTCTTCGTCTGTCGAGGTCGTATAATCTTTATCGGTGAGATTTATATCGCTTGAAAAAAGGTAACTGCCATCACTGTATTTGAGGCTTTGCGCAAATATGCCAAACAGGGTTGCGTCATTTTGAACAGCAAGTTTAATGGCAAACTTAAGTGCGGTGGCGGGTACTTTGTAATCGTTAATCAACACTAATATCTTTTTCATCTGCACAAAATTTAAATGTTTACATAGTGCCTTACCTTTATAAAGATAATTCTTTTGTCCTCAAACCTTGGGTATATACAATTACCGCCCTTAAATTAAAAAAATAATTATGCAAAACATTGAAAAGAACGCTTCTGAAAGCGCAGATAAAATTACCTTTTTCTCTTCCCCTAAAAACAAAATATTAGTTGCTGCCGGCGCAATAATTCTACTATTTGCTGCTCTTTGGATTTGGAAAGCCGCAGAGATAAAAAATCTTAAAAAGGAGCATGAAAAAAAGGAAACATTATTAAAACAAAAAGCCAACGACTTGTTACTTCTGTCAGATTACAGGTATCTTAAATTGATAGCCAAACCTTATGTATGGGCTATAAGAACAGAAATGATGAAGGGGAATATAGAAGCTGTAAACCTTTATGCAAACGACATGGTAAAAGAAAAAAACTTTCAAACCATTACGGTTGTTGATGATAAAGCTATGGTGATTTCGTCTACAAATAAAAAGCTGGAAGGCAAATCGTATGCTGCTGTTGGTAACGTTGCCTACATTAGCGACGACAGTACTGTAGTAAATAAAGTTGATAGTAGTACTTTAGAAATATCATCGCCTGTTATGGGATTTAATAAAAGAATAGGTACGCTATTTTTTAATTATACACCGCCAAAAGCTGACTTTAATTAGGTGAGTTGAGGGTCAATTGCTCAAGAGAATACCCCACAATCAACAAAAGTTTTTGTTGATTATTTATTATTAGTGATACTAATTTTATCCTGTTGAGGTTTTAAAAACGCCTTTTTTTTGTATGCTTTTTGCAAATCAAGAAACTAACTTGCACTAAAACCTGTAGATGCCAAATGGTATGTAGATGAATTTAATCCGCCAACTGGCACAACGATGATGCCATGAATAACAAATGCCTGTACCCTTAAAAACAAAATGCAATCAGCTTATAAAGACAGTATTTTCAGACTTTTATAACGCACAAAATATATATGAGTAAGCTAAGCGTAAAGGGGATATGGCAGGTTTTGAAAGATGCAGGCGCCGGATTTAGCAAGCATAAGGTGCTTAAATTAAGTGCGTCGCTTTCTTATTATACTATTTTTTCTATTGGTCCAACTTTGCTTGTTGCGATATTTTTTGCTGATTTGTTTTGGGGGCGACAGGCAATTGAGGGAACTATTTATAAACAGATAAGTGGTTTGGTGGGTAAAGAAACGGCGCTGCAGATACAAAGTATTATAAAGAATGCATCTGTGAGTGGTAACAGTTTTACCGCTATAGTTGGTTTTGTAACGTTGATATTAGCAGCGACCACTGTCTTTTCAGAAATGCAGGGTTCAATTAATATGATATGGAATTTAAAAATAAAAACCGGTAGTGGCTGGTTGCGGATGTTAAAAAACAGGCTGCTCTCTTTTTCGGTTACTGCAAGCCTGGGGTTCCTTTTGCTCGTATCTCTTTTAATAAATAGTTTGTTGGATGGTTTTATGAGTCAGTTGCAGCAAATGTTTCCGCATATTGCTATTGTGGTTATTTATGTGGTGAATATAATAACAACCCTTGGGGTGGTTGGGTTTTTGTTTGCCATTATTTTTAAAGTACTGCCCGATGCTATCATTAGTTGGAAAGATGTGGTTGCCGGCTCGTTATTTACGGCAGTATTATTTATAATTGGAAAGGTTTGTATTACAATCTACTTAAGCAACAGTAATCTCGGCAGCAGTTATGGGTCTGCAGGCTCGCTGGTAATATTGCTTTTGTGGGTCTATTACTCGTCGGTCATTTTATATTTTGGCGCCGAGTTTACCAAAGCCTACGCATTAAAATATGGGTCTGTAATTAAGCCAAAAGATTATGCAGTAACCATACAAACCGTTCAGGTAGAAAGTGGCGACAGAAGTGTGCAGCAAAATGAAGAAAACACAAAAAATACGGAAAAAGAAATGCAAAGCAAAAAGGATGGGGTAAAAAATAATGGTGCTTAGGTGCTGTCCATTTTTTGGTTACCAGCATTGTTTTTTTTAGCATCATCGTTACTACGCTCAGTTCAACGGCAAAGCAATGATTGAACGAAGCGCAACAGTTTATCCTAAGTTTATCAAAGGATCTCAATCACTTCATCTGTAGTAGTAATGGCATCTTCAGTTTCAAAAGCAAAGTTGAAAACTAAATTTAAAATGCTCTTTGACAAATATCCTTTTCAACATAAATACCATTTTGTATGGATGAGATTTTAAAAAGACTGGAAGTTTATTATGTAGCATTTTTAAAAGCGGTACCCCGTATCGGGCTTGCTATTTTAATTTCAGTGATAGGCATTTTTATTGTGAATTGGCTTACATCTCTTTTTAAGATAAGGGTAAAAAGAAAATCCTACGACCTTTTAATGAGCACTTTTTTGGCAAAGGCAGTTAAAGTGATTTTGATAATCTGTGTCTTTCTTTTTACACTACAGGTTGCCGGGCTAAGTGGGATTGCAGGAGCCATTTTAGCTACTGCCGGCGCATCAGCAGTAGTGTTAGGTTTTGCTTTTAAAGATATTGTTGAAAACTTCTTAGCAGGAATCATCCTTGCTTTTAACCGCCCTTTTCATGTAAACGATACAGTACAAATTGAAAACGTTTTTGGCAAGGTAAACTCAATGGAATTCAGGTATACCAAAATAGCTACTTTTGATAGCAGAAATGTGTATATACCCAATGCCGATGTATTAACCAAGCCTGTATTTAATTATACAGAAGATGGCTTTTACCGGGCAGATTTTGTTGTAGGAATTGCTTATGAAAATGATATTGAAAAAGCCAAAGCCATTATTATTTCATGCTTTGATGAAGATGAGGATATTGTAAAGGATGAATTGCATGTAAACTTTGTTGCCGAAGATGAACTAGCCGCAAGTACCGTAAATCTGAAAGTATATTTTTGGGTAACAACAGAAGACTTTAGACGAGGTACTTTACAAACCCGTGGAAGGCTTATTCGAAAAGTAAAAACAAAGCTGGAAGAAAATGGATTTAATCTTCCGGCTAATATTACTGAGTTGAAATTTTACGACGCTTCAAATCCTATTTCAGTCACTTCTGCACCGAAAAAAAACGCTGGCAAACCGCAGTAATAAAATATTTAACCTTAATGGTTTTGTAACTTTCCAAGGGTAGTTTCAAGCGAGCTTTTTAATTTGTCCAATGCAGCTTTTAATGCCTCCTCAATGGTATCGCCATTAGCCGTAACAGCAATTGGCTGCATTCCTTCAAGGCGGGCTTCCAGCATACAACGCTTATCGCTGGTACCGCTCTTATGGCTGTTCTCATCGTTTAAGTGAACTTCTACCCTCGTAATCTGCTCATCAAATCTTTTTAAAGCTTCTGCAATAGTGCTTTCTACAAAATTGCTTAGTTCTTCAGTTCCTGTTATGTTGTTGTCTGAATTTATTAGAATAGTCATGACGGTTTATTTTTAATTATTTTTTACTAACGGGCGAAACGATTAATTTTTTATTTCTTTCATTTTTTCGTTTGCCAATATATTACTATCAGTATGTAGTAAGATTTTAATTTGAATTGTTTTTTAGTAGTTTTAAGTGTCATTATTTTCTTTACTATTAATAACGAAAAACGCAGGCTACACCTGTCTGCGTAGGCATTTTTTCATGTGGAATAACCATCACTTTGCCACCCATCTTTGTTACCAGTTCGCCTAAGTCATCCAGCAAATCATCCATTTCAGGTTTGTCTAAATCGCCTTTTTAAACACTGCCTGTCTCGCTTATTTTGCCTGCAATTTGGCGGTTGGCTTTTATCATTAGTGTATCCGCCCTGCTGCCTGCCGCGGCTATAGCTACGTCAATGATATTGTCGCTGCCCATACCCTTTGATTTTGACTGCTGGTATACATCACAAGCTTTGTCGATGATACCGTTATAATATGGTTCCATAACTTGCCAGGCACGTTTCGCCAGTTCACCCGTTTCAACCGACTTAGGGTTCACATCAATACCATCAGGAAGCAATGAAAGAATGTTGCTTATCTTTTGAAAAAGATGGTGGTGCTCTGGCAATGCAGCCAGTATAAGCGGCAAACCGGAATGGCTGGAATAGTGATCGTTAATAGTTTTTGCTACAAAGCGAAAAAATCTTTCGGCATCAATATCCACTTCATCTGCTTTGCCACCGTGCCCATGGTGCATGTTGCTGCTTTCGTCGCCAACACCGCCATAAGAGGCTACAGTGGAATACTTATCGGTCAATTCCACGCCCAATGCTTCTTTTATGTTTTTTGGAATGCCGGGGGCAAGCTCTAATGCTGTCAGCGAATGCCTGTTGCCTTCATAAATATGGTAATCGTGAAGGCTTAAACCCAACACATTGTAACGCTCTACCGACTGTAAATATTTGCAAGCGGTTTTGTATGAAAGCTATCTGCCACCACGGTTAATTCATCTGTGGATACCGGCAAGCCTATAGTTTTAAACGTACCGGCTGTGCCGAGCACAGCCAGTCCATCTAATGTATGCCTCCAAAACTCTTCATTATTTGCAAGGTCTACAAATGGCTGCAGCAGAACCATGGCTTCTGATGCTGAATATTGTTGCAGCAGGGATTGTTCCAGCTGCTTTACGAGGTTTTTAAAAAGGATTGGATCCTGGAGATTGTCAGGGTGAGTGCGGTGAGTGGGCATATACAGTGATATGCAGGTTCTTTCATTGACACTTAATAATTCTGGCATCATATCATTAGTAAGTAAATTCATATAAGTTTTGTTTAAGAGTTGGTGGAAGTTTATTTATATAGTCATGTTGGTTAATAACTGTTTCTTACTAATGGGCGAAACGTTCAGTTTTTTTATTTGCCCAATACCTTACCAAAAGCTCAAAGATTCAGACTAAACAATAAGTATTATCATAAAAAGAAAAAGCATCTTTTAAGTTCCAAGTGAGAAGTTAAATACCACTTTTGAGCCATCGGGTGCAATAGCAAATATTTGAATCATTCCACTTTGAGCAGATAGTAAGGCCATATCAATATCTTTTGGATTGTTAATGGGTTTGCCGTTGATAAAAGCAATGATAGTACCCGGTGGAATACCTGCCTGGTCAAAAAAACCATTTCTATAAACCCCTGTTACTAAAACACCAGCACCTAAATTAAAGCGCTGTTTGATATCGGCATTTAGCGGAGCGAAAGTGGCTCCAAGCCTGTTGTATATTTCCAGGAGTGCTCTATCACTTTTAGCTTCCTGCTTTTCAGGTTTTGCCGCAACTTCATTGCGCAATGTAGCAAATACGGTAGCGGTAGCGCCCTTACGCTGGTAGGTTAATTTAATGCTGTCACCTGGTTTTTGTCTTGCTATTCTTTCAGAAAACTCCGTTGATGAATTGAGTGAAATGCCATTTATACTTTGAATAATGTCTCCTTCTTTTAGGCCAGCCTCAAAAGCAGCACTTTCATTTTGCACACCGGTTATGTAAACTCCTTTTATGGAAGCTGGATTGAGACCTTGTTGTATCAGGTACTGGTCTTCTGCGGCTGGCGACGGAAAGGAAACACCCAACACACCACGCTTAACCACTCCAAAGTTTTTTAAATCATCTAAAATCTTTTTGGCCAGGTTTACGGGTATGGCAAAAGCGTAGCCCGCATAGCTGCCGGTTTGCGATGCGATGGCTGAATTAATGCCTATCAATTCTCCATCGGTGTTAACAAGTGCACCTCCGCTATTGCCGGAGTTAATGGCTGCATCGGTTTGAATAAATGATTCAACAGCCATATTATCTTCGGGTGCCGCATTATTTTGCACGGTATTGCTGCCCGGCCGGTTGATGATTCCAATGCTTCTGGCTTTTGCGCTTACTATGCCTGCAGTAACTGTTGTATTAAGTGAAAGAGGAAATCCTACTGCCAGGACCCATTCACCTATCTGCACATTATCAGAGTTGCCGAATTTTACTACAGGAAGATTGTTAGCAACTATTTTTAAAAGCGCTAAGTCAGTATTGGGGTCACGACCAATCAACTTTGCAGTAAACGTTCTTTTATCAGGAAGTATAACCTCGATAGCAGATGCGTTTTCAACCACATGATTATTTGTAGCTATAAATCCCTCAGGACTTATAATTACGCCTGATCCTGATGCTCCATGATTGGAAGAGCCATTGAAACGAATTTTTATATGCACAACAGCCGGCATCACCATCTTTGATGCTGTTACAAAATTGACATTGCCAACTAACGGGTTTATGGCAGCAGCTATTTCTGTTGGCTGTGCTAAAGTATCTTCCGCACTGACGCCATTATTTGCCCTTTGCTTATAGGTACAACTATTGGCTACTGCTTGTAATATTATAAATAAAACCGGAAGCAGGATGTCATGCGACTTATTCATATTCGAATATTTTTACAAATTATAAAGGCATTTACTCATGAGAAATGAACCTGCCATAATAATTTTTAAGATTGGCTTCGTACTCCGTGCTTAGATGTTTTGAAGCATCATATTCCGGGCTGTTTTTAACCTGCTCAACCGAGGCATTTACAGTAACTTCTGAAGTTTTCCAATTTATTTCTTTTATGAAATAAGGCGATATAATTACCTTCTTGCCGGGAAACCAATTTCCGGTATCCACTACCATATAATGTATTGTCCAGTTGCTGTCATCTACTAAAAAATCCTCCACATCGCCAATAGTATCATCCGAAGCATGAATAGTATAACCCTGCACGCTTTTAGCGCTTCGTAAATGAGGGTCGCCGTCTGCTTCAGTATCGGTTGTATTTTTATTGTTTTTTACTGCCTCTTCCATAGGCACCGATGACATTGGCATCATCATTCCGGCAGTACCCATACCACCTGCCCAAAGGCCGTCGCCCCAATAATTCGTCCAGGGATAATGTGCATACAGTTCTGCTTCGTGCTGCCGGGAAACTGGTTGGTCGGTGTCTATATCGGGGCTTTTTTTAATTTGGTCTTTGGTTAGTTTTACAGGGAATGTTTCATTTTCCCAATCACACTCTAAAAGCGCTTCCGGCGAAATAAGCACTTTACGGTTCGTAAGCCAATTACCTGTTTCTACAACGAGATAGCGTATCGTCCACGTTACATCGTCAAAATAAAAATCGGTTACTTTTCCTATCTCGCCATCGGTGGCGCCCATTGTAAAACCTATCAGATTTTTAATAGTTCGTTTCATATTTTTATTTTTAAAGTGTGGGGCCTAATGCAGGCCGTTTAAATTCTTTTCTATTTTAATTTCTGTCATGATAAAAGTTTTTATTCGATTTATGATGTGCGATGCAATCAGCAGATTTAAGATTTACTAAAAACGATTAGTCCTTAATACTACCTGCGATCCGGGATATTGAATGTCCGTGTTGTCTTCGGCAGTTATAAATATGCTTACTGGCTTAAAGGGTGATACTGTTTTTAGTGAGCTTTTAAGCGTTTTTGAAAACAAGCTGCTCGAAGTGTTCAAGCTCCCAATATTTTTTAAACCATTTTCTGCAGTTTCTATCCAAACTACGTAATTGCTTTTTGAGGGTTCAAGTCTCTTGGGATCTGCAAGGCGTATTACCTTTAAATCAATACTATAATTGTTGTTATTATCCTTTTTTACTTTTACTGATCCTTCAGCAGAAGGCACCACAGACGATGTTTGAAAAGATATTTTTTTAGAGCAGGATGCAAGAAAGAAAACCAGCAGGAATGCTACTGCTAGTGAAAGTATATTTTTTGTTGTTTGTTGTGTAGTTGTTTTCATGATTGTTTTTTGATTAATAATTTATTTTTTGTACTCATTAACACATTTTAAATTACCATTTGGGTCCTTTTGTGAAGATGTAGGTTAAATTTACTTCTGTGGATTTTCCGAAGCATATGAGGATATTCAAATGAAGTTTTTTCTAAAACGAAATGAACCGAATTAATAATTACAAAATTCGTTCCATGTAGGGATGAAAAGCGTCGCTATGGCAGAAGTTGACATCAACAAATTTGTAAAATCAAATAAGCAGTACTTCTTTGTAAGGTTGAAAGAAGAAGCTATAGCTGCCATAAAAAAAACGGGGCAGTAAATACAAAAAAATAAAAGGCTGATAACAAGTAATTTAAAATAAAATGAAAAGGGGTGTGAAATTAATTACCCATAAACCGAATTAAAATATACACTATGTCCATGCTCCCTTTTCTGATTATTAGCTTTAGATATACAAGTAAGTGCCGAGCACTATGGTACGGGTAAGTTCAGTTTGAAAATAGGATTCCGATATTTCCAGGTTACGATACAGATGGTAGCATTGTTGCAGCATATCAATTTTTTAAATGAAGGAAGAAGCTGTTATTTCCTAAAACGGGATAAGATTGGAAAGTTAGCTGCAATTGCATCCTTACCCACCGTATTGAATTATTTTCTGGAAAGGGAATTGAAAAATAATGAAAGCAAATTATCTATGCTACCAGGAAAAATTTTAAAGTAGAAATAATGAATGAAAATAACGGAGATGAACTAAGTTACCAGAAAAAGGTTTAGATCAAAGGCGGCATTTATGCTTTGATTGCTATGCTCATTCTATTGTTCAAAGCAACTTTCTCTGTTTTTCTGCTGATACTGGCAGCTGCATTAATAGCTATATTCTTCCACGGGCTAAGCGGATTAATATTCCGGAAAACAAAATGGAAGCAGGGCGTGTGTTAGCTATTGCAGCAATTGCAATAGTACTATTTGCGAAAGGATTGCTCTGGCTGATGGGTGCTAAAATTCAGGCACAGGTGGCAGAACTAAGTGATACTTAACCGGCAACAATAGAAAATGCAAAATCACAACTAAGCAAAAATTCTATTGGTAAAATGCTGGTACAAAAAGCGTCTTCACCTGAAACAATCGCTAAGGCAAAAGCTGTTGCCGGCACATTTTTTAAAACTACATTTGGCGTATTCGCTGATATTTATGTTGTGTTATTCCTGGGCATATTCTTTACTGTTTCACCGGGAATCTATAAAAATGGAATTGTAAAACTGATACCAAAGAAAGGACAGCAAAAAGGGGAAGATGTATTGGATAAACTCGGAGAGAATTTGAAGAAGTGGCTAATCTTTTCCATGGCTGTTGTAATGATTTTAACCGCCGTTGGGCTAGCCATCATTGGACTACCTATGTGGCTGGTATTGGCCATCATTGCTGGTTTGCTTAGCTTCATCCCAAGCTTTGGTCCTTTGATAGCCTTGATACCTGCTGTGTTAGTTGGTTTAATGCAAAGTCCGGCTACCGCGGCCATTGTTGCAGTTCTTTACATTCTCATACAAGTTGTAGAGAGCAACTTTATTACCCCATGATGCAGCAGAAATTAATAAACACACCACCTGCCCTTATCATTACGGCGCAATTATTAATTAGTCCCTTAACCGGTGGATGGGGATTGGTACTGGCAACACCCTTGATGCTTATCCTTATGATTTTGGTGCAAGAACTTTATTTGAAACACAATACATCGCAGAATAAATAAAAGCAATTGCTTTTAGCAGTTTTTCTTACAAGTTCACCCGCCCATTTCAACCAGAACATTTCTTGAATGATATTCGATTTCGAGCAATACGCAAGAAAGCTATTGCTGGTAGAATTTCGAAAATCTATTAAACCAGCTCAACTGCAGAACCCTGCCGCTTAGCTGCTTCCACAGCCGCCGGGCTCCCGAACATAAAAAATAATTTTTTCTTAATGCCCTTAGCCTGGCGAACATCCCTGATAATATCAATGAACTCGTGAAAATTCAGGTAAAACGGGTTGGAAGAAAGCTTTATTTTACTGGTGATTCCGAATGTAGGTGAAGTATCTTCTTGAATATAAGTACCAAACAATCTATCCCAGAACGTAAATAAAACCCCAAAGTTTTTATCTATATATTTTTCGTCTGATCCATGGTGTACCCGATGATTGGAAGGGGTAATGATAAGCCATTCGATGAAGACCGGAAGTTTTTTGATATATTCTGTGTGCTGCCAAAATTGAAATAACACCATCACCTGGTTTACAATAAAGAATATGATTGGATGAAATCCCACCAAAACAAGTGGGATCATAAAGACGATCTTAAAGTGTTGAATCCAGCTCAGCCTAAAGGAAACAGTGAGATTGTAGTGTTCGGCCGTGTGGTGCACTACATGCGTAGCCCAGAAGAACCTGTTATGGTGAGAGATACGATGAGCCCAGTAACTACAGAAGTCGTACACTAAAATACATGGTATAATCGTCCACCAGTTGAGGCTCATCCTCCAGGGGATAGCATTGTAAATAACGATGGTGCCAAGAATTAAAACTGCCTTCGCCAATAAATTGAGTGCCACATTACCGAGTCCCACCAGCAGAGATCCGAAAGCCTCTGTAGCGTTGTAACGCCTTTTTTGCGTTGCCCAGGAATGAATCATTTCCGCCAAAGTGAAGAAGGCCATAACCGGGATAGCGTACACTATCAGGTCTGACGACTTATTACCAATATCTGATATAGCATCGTAAGGAATGGGATCTGCGCCAAAAAGAGCATTTGTTTTTAAAAAATAAAAATAGCCCATAGATTTAATTTAAATTTTAATGTCACTAGCTGTCAATTAATGGGCATTACCAAAAGGCATAAGCTTTTCAAATAATTTATTTGAAACTCCCGATGAATTAAGCGTGCTTAAAATTATCGTGTATGTAAGGTTGAAAATATCCAGAACAAAAACTCACTTAATCAGATAGAAGAAAAAAGCTCCTAATGTGGAGAGACGAATTCCTAAATTAAACAACTTCAAAAATTATAACAAAATCCTTGCCAATATAAAAATGATTAACAACCTGTTCAATTTAATATTGAACTAAAAAGGTGTGTGAAATCATATTCCCGACATGAGAATGTTTTTACACCTAACCCTAACGAGTACACGCAATTTAACCCTGTGAAAGGCTGATAATATTTTACATTGCTGAGATTTTTGCAAGAGTCATTTTAAATTAGTCCCTGGAGAAGGATCAAACATTGTTGCACCTATAATATAGTTGAACTTAAGGTACTTAATTCTAAGTTCTTTTTAAATGAGAATTCAGGCGAATGCTAATAATTAGTTTAGGCTTTTTTTCAACTCCTGAATGTCATTTGACAATGTCAGAATCGTTTTCCTTAATTCATCTACATCTTTAGCTCCTGCAACAGGGGCATCTTTTTCTTCAGCATCCCGGCCAATAAAATAAGTGGCAAAAGTGGCCGTAACATATCCAAAGATGGTATATCCAAAAACGGCTATTAAAAAAGCAAGCCCTCTGCCTTCAGTAGTTAAAGGGTTAAATTCATTACCTGCAGTTATCACTCGCATTGCCGTCCACCATAAAGCCATTCCATAACTATTAAAGCCGGGGTTGGGGGTTTCTAAAGCATACATTCCGGCAGCGCCTGCAAAAGTTATTATAAGCGTGATTGTTAGTACATATCCAAAGGCTCTTCTCTTCATAGTAGCACCAAGGCTATTCATACTGCGGTTTAAAGAAGCAACAATACGCACAAGCCGGATACCCCTCAATCCACGGAGTAATCGGAAAAATCTGAAGATGCGAAAGACCCTTAACGCAGGAATAATAAGAGAAACAACAGTTAGCCAGTTTTTCTTTAAGAAAACAATCTTGCCCGGCGCCAATGTAAATTTGATAATAAAGTCTATGATAAAAATTAACCAGATAGCAAGGCTTGAGTATTCAAGCGGTTTACTCAGTCCCCATACTAATTCTATCACCAATAAAACAAGCCATACAAATCCTAAGAAAATCATTGGCCCTTCTAAAATATTTTCTGCCGAAGTAAGAAGCTTATTTCTTTCATGCTTTAATTGTTGTTTCATTTTATTGTATTACTTATGATTATCTGTTGTACGATTTATCAGCAATCGCAGCACACTAATATCACATTTTTTTTATTAACAAGCTGAATCGCTTCTCCAGGCATTGTTGTGTTACTTAGTTGTACTTGCTGCAGTTTATTTAACAATTACAGGTACGGTATAGATAGTGGATTGTGTGGAAAATATTTATTACCGGCACCCGGGGTTATTTTTCCATTCGCTCTAATATAGCTTCCATTTTTGCAATCTCTTCTACCTGAGATTTTATGATTTGTTCTGGCAGCTTTTTTACTTCGGGGTCTCTGATGTTTGCATGTTTACTAACCATGATAGCTGATGAATGATGGGGTATAATTGCCTTCATGTATTGAACATCGCTAATGGGTGTTTGAGTACGCAAAGCGGCAAGAACAACCCCAAAAACAATAATGCCGGCAATAATAATTGAGCTGTTGTATTTTTTATTTGGATACATTTTACCCATCATCAGCATCATAATAATTCCCATTGGAGCCACCATAAGCAACGTCATGTAAATTCTTGAGGCACTTGTATGATAGTGGACTAAGTTGTCCATATTGAGAAACATAACGAAGTACATGATGAAAAAAGAAATAACCATCATTACAACAAACTTTTTGTAGCTCATGCTTTGCATGTTATGCATATTTTTAGTCTGCTCCATTCCTGTAATGTTTAAAATGAAAAAGGCAGGCGTACACCTGCCTTTTGTAAAATAATTAAGCTGCCATCTTCCGGCACTCTTCTGCACATTGTTTGCATGCTTCTGCACATTCCCGGCAATGTTCTGTGTGGTGCTTGCTGCATTCATTGCCACATGCTTCGCAAATGTCTGCACATGTATGGCAAATGTCTTTTGCCTTGTAGCTGCCCAAGCTCATAAGCTGTGCTGCCGCATAACAGATAGCTGCACATTCCATGTCGGACTGAATGCACTTTGCCATCATTTTTACATCTTCTTCCTGTGTGCATGATGATGCACAATGATTACATATTGCAGCGCAATTCAAACATGCTTCTATGCAAATTTTGTATGTGTGATAACCTGTCATAAATAATAAATTTTAAAAAATTAAAAATGTAAGTTCCCGTCTGCTTTTATTTAAACAATTTTAAATTAACAAAAGTCATACCCTTATGGTCTGTTTTTTTAGAGTAGTTTATTATTAATATTCGTGTGCAGGATTATTTTGCCGCCGTAGTTAACTCCCGCCGCCTGGTCTTCTACCAAAGCCACTTGCCTATTACCCAAATAATTTCCCATAAAGAAAACATTTACATTAACCAATTTAAATACCGCTGGCAGAAGCACAGGCGGCGGCCACAAACCCAGTTTGCCGGAAAAGATATGCAGGATTATATTGCTATGGTTATTATCTGGTATGCTACGCAGGCAGTATCGCAAAACAACAACAGTGTAGAGGAAAATGAAATTGCAGCAGGGTTAAAAAAGTTAGAAGATCAACTCAATAAAGTACTTTAAATCTATATTTCTGTGTGCCGAACTCCCAAAATAACCCCTATCATCAATTCTACACACAAAAATCTTATCTTCGCATATTAACCTAATTGCTCGGGCCATAAGAATAGAATAGGACATACAATATTGTGAATCAGCTTAAAACATTATTATCAAATGGATATAATTCCAATCATCATAGGTGCGGTCGCTTTAATAGTGGGCGTCATCCTCGGTAAAATAATTTTTGCAAAAAATACTGGTCAAAAGATACAGGAAGCAGAAATTCAGTCACAAAAAATAGTTGCAGAAGGCCAGCTAAAGGCTGAAACCTTTAAAAAAGAAAAAGAACTGGAAGCCAAAGAAAAGTTTGTTCAAATGCGGGCCGATCATGAAAGAGACGTTTTGCAAAGAACACAAAAAATTAATGAAGGCGAAAACCGTATTAAACAAAAAGAACAGGGTTTAAATGCAAAAGAAGGCAATCTTGAAAAGCAACTAAAAGAAAATGAGACTATCAAAGAAACCCTGAACCGCCAGATAGAAGTGGTGAACATTAAACGCACCGAACTGGAAAAGCATCAGGAAGAACATATTCGCCGCCTGGAAAAAGTGGCCAGTCTCTCTGCCGAAGAAGCCAAAGCCCAATTGATTGAGAGCCTTAAAGAGGAAGCCCACAGCAAGGCCCTTACCCTGCAGCAGGAAATTATTGAAGATGCCAAATTAAAGGCCAATAAAGAAGCCCGCAAAATTGTTATTCAAACCATTCAGCGTACCGCTGCAGAAACGGCCATAGAAAACTCTATCACTGTTTTTAACCTGGAGAGTGACGAAATTAAAGGTTCTATCATTGGCCGTGAAGGCCGGAACATACGTGCCATAGAAGCGGCAACCGGCGTAGATCTGATTGTGGATGATACCCCAGAAGCTATCGTACTTTCTTCTTTTGATCCGCTGCGCAGGGAAATTGCCCGCCTTTCTTTACAACGCCTTGTGGCCGACGGACGTATTCACCCCGCCCGTATTGAGGAAGTGGTAGAAAAAACCAAACGCCAGTTAGATGACCAGGTAATGGAAATTGGAGAACGTACCGTAATAGAATTAGGTATTCATGGCCTTCATAAAGAACTGGTAAGAATGGTGGGCCGTATGCGTTTCCGCTCTTCTTATGGTCAGAACCTGTTAATGCACAGCAGGGAAACTGCCAACCTTTGTGGTATTATGGCTTCCGAATTAGGTATGAACCCCAAACTGGCAAAAAGAGCTGGCCTGTTACATGATATTGGTAAAGTGCCGGATGAAGAAACAGAATTGAGCCATGCACTGTTAGGTGCCAAATTAGCCGAAAAATATGGTGAAAATCCTGCCGTGGTCAATGCTATTGGCGCTCACCACGACGAGATGGAAATGCAATACGTGATTTCTCCTATCATACAGGCTTGCGATGCCATTAGTGGTGCAAGGCCCGGTGCAAGAAGAGAGATCATGCAGCAATACATTCAGCGTATAAAAGACCTGGAAAACATGGCATTGGCTTATAATGGTGTAGAAAAAGCATACGCTATACAGGCTGGCCGGGAGCTGAGGGTAATAGTAGAAGCAGATAAAGTATCTGATGCCGACAGCGATAAACTGAGTTTTGAAATTGCACAGAAGATTCAGACCGAAATGACTTTTCCCGGACAGATTAAAGTAACAGTAATCAGGGAGAAAAGGGCGATTAATATTGCACGATAATATTCAAATTAAAATATATCATACGGGATGCCAGCAACAGCATCCCGTTTTTTATATATAAAACAAGCTGCTGAAAAAGTAATTGCGCTTTTTTTGAAAAAACTTTCAACTTACAACTTTTAACTTATAACTTTTCCTTACCTTCGCCCTCCGAAAAATAAATTTATATGAACGCAATAGATTTTGTTCATGAGCAGTTGACTACAAAACCAACGCTTCCGACATTCAAAGCAGGTGATAACATTACCGTTAACTACAAAATTGTAGAAGGTACTAAAGAACGTATACAGAGCTTTAAAGGCGATGTAATTAAACGCCAGGGAACTGGTGCTACCGCTTCCTTTACTGTTCGCAAGATCAGTGATGGAGTAGGCGTAGAACGTTTATTTCCTTTTTTCTCTCCTAATATCGAGAGTATCATCGTACACAAAGTAGGTCGTGTACGTCGTGCAAAACTTTATTTCCAGCGTGAAAGAAGCGGAAAAAGTGCCCGTATTAAGGAAAAAAGAATGGCAGTGGCTAAAAAAGTTAAATCATAACGATTTCAATACAAGTGGAAAATTATATTTTCCGCTTTTTTTTGTCCTTTATTTTAAGCTCCTCTTCAATCGCTTACTCCTTCATTTTACCAGCGTAACCATTTCCTTAAGTTTACTTTTTTTTCTGCCAATTCAATCAACATTTGCAGCTTGAAGTGGCAAATCATTTATTTCTATTGATAACATAGGCTTCATTTACACATTTGGCTACTTAAGGAGATTTACATTTTTTAAGTATCCGAAGGCAAAGTAAATTGAGCCTGGTTTTGCAGTTAATCAAGCAACAGTAATTTTTTATTAACTGTTAATACTCATAAATCGAATAATTGTATAGTCTGATGTTGACCAAAAATGGTTTACATTTGTAGCATAAATTATTAGCTATGTTTCTAAATATGATGAACCCGGTTTTATTATTTTCCTTCCCTGGTGGAGGAGAATGGATACTGATTGTTTTGGTAGTGCTCTTATTGTTTGGAGGTAGAAAAATTCCGGAACTAATGAAAGGTATTGGCAGAGGCATACGTGAATTTAACGATGCCAAAACTACAGTGAAAAATGAAATAGAGGAAGGAATGAAAGAAAAAACCACTCCTAAGCAGGACGTACCTCAACAGTAGTTTTAATATTATAAAAATTGCAAGGCCGAAGCGTGTTACAACCCTACTGTTTTATTACAGATTGTGTAACGTTCTTCGGCTTATTATATTAACCCAATGATCCCGGTGGCCCGGGAGAATAATTTGTATGTATTCTTATAAAAGCATCCAACAATACCACGATTTACTGCAGCAACAGCAGATTAAATGTTATGAAATTGTACAAGATTATCTTTCGCAAATAGAGATTAATAAACCGCTTAATGCATTTATAGAAGTATATGCAGAAGAAGCTTTGCAAAAAGCCACCCAACTGGATGCAGCCCGTAATGCAGGGGAACCAATGAAAAAATTACATGGGGTGGTTATTGCCATCAAGGATGTAATCTGCTATGCAGGCCATACCGTTACTGCATCTTCGGGTATTTTAAAAAATTTCCGTTCCCTTTATACAGCCACCGCATTACAATTTCTGTTGGATGAAGATGCCATCATTATAGGCAACTGCAACTGCGACGAATTTGCAATGGGCAGCACCAACGAAAATTCGGTGTACGGCAAAGTGTTGAATGCGTTAGATAAATCAAAAGTTCCCGGGGGTTCTTCGGGAGGTAGTGCAGTGGCTGTGCAGGCAGATATGTGCATGCTGAGCCTTGGTAGTGATACAGGCGGATCTGTAAGGCAGCCCGCAGATTTTTGTGGCATTATAGGCGTAAAACCCTCTTACGGGCAGATATCAAGATATGGGTTACTGGCATACGCTTCCTCCTTTGACCAGATAGGTGTTTTTGGCAAAAACCTGGACGATGTAGCACTGGTTTTATCACTCATGAGCAGGAATGACCCAATGGATAGCACCATGTCTGCTAACCCGCCACAAAATGGGTTCCCCATACCGGCAGCAGCAGGCAAAAAATTCAGGTTTTGTTATTTTCCACAGGCAATTAATCATTCGTCATTGGATAAGGAGATACAGGAAAATATTAAAGCACTTATTCATCAGCTAAAAAATGATGGGCATACCGTAGATGAAATTGATTTTGACCTGTTGGATTATATCGTGCCTGCCTACTATGTTTTAACAACAGCCGAAGCGAGCAGCAATTTATCAAGATATGATGGCATACGCTATGGCCATCAAAGTAATATTGAAGCAAAAGACCTGAATGAATTTTACCTTAACAACAGAACCGAAGGTTTTGGAGATGAAGTAAAAAAGAGAATTTTGCTGGGAACCTTTGTACTAAGTACCGGCTATTACGACGCTTATTACAGTAAAGCACAAAAAATAAGAACCTTGCTGGTGCAAAAAATGGATAGCATATTTAAAGAATATGATACCATCCTGATGCCCACCTGCCCCGAAACAGCTTTTAACATAGGCAAGAATGATAAAGACCCCATTGCTATGTACCTGGCTGACATTTACACTGTTTTGGCAAATCTTACTGCTGTGGCAGCCATTTCGCTACCCTTGTTTTCACACAGTAATAACATGCCCTTTGGCATACAGGTTATGGCAAATAAGCAGGATGAATTAACTTTGCTTCAAACTTCAAAACTGCTGATGCAGCAATATAAAGTTAAAAAGGTTCTATCTGATACATGAAAGTAAGGTTTGCCATAATATGTTTTTTAATGTTGGTAATGATGCACATTCAATTGAATGCGCAACAGGTAGCTGCTTCACAAATAAAGATAGCTGCCGATACGGTTATACAGGATTCAGTAAAAGAAGATGAGATCATTAGTGAAATTGTAAGCAACAAAAAAATTCCTAAAAAAGATAAAGTTGAATATTTTAGCCAGCTTACGAGGTATGGTTTTAAAGATCTTTTTAATAAATATTCCTACAACTCAAAACTTCCCTACAGCAGCCAGGTAAATCCAAATGCAGAAGTTTATATGCAGGGTTACCTTAAAAATCATACAAAAAGCTTAACGGGGATGAAGGATTGGGGAATCCCTTATTTCAACCTGATAGATAATATTTTTGCCCAATATGGTTTGCCCAGGGAACTAAAATACCTGGCGGTAATAGAAAGTAACCTGAGCGCCAGCGCTACCAGTTGGGTAGGTGCAGGTGGCCCCTGGCAGTTTATGCCTTACACTGCAAGGGAATTTGGCCTGGTAGTAAACAGCAACTTTGACGAACGAAGGGATTATTACAAAAGTACCCACGCAGCCGCCCGATACCTGCTTACGCTTTACAAACAAATGCACGACTGGCTGTTGGTAGTGGCAGCCTATAATGGTGGCCCGGGAAGGGTTTACAGCGCCATTAAAAAAAGTGGAAGCCGCAATTTCTGGAACCTGCAATATTACCTGCCTGAAGAAAGCCGCAACCACGTAAAAAAATTTATAGCTACCCATTATATTATGGAAGGTGCAGGAAGCACTGGCAGCAGTGCCGCATTTAATGCCGGTATGAAAACCTATAATGGAGGCATTGGAAACAACAGCAATCCTTACAATAATAAACCTACTTTATCTGTAGCTGAAATGGAAACGGCTGAAACGCAAAATGTTTCAGGAAAATTCAATTCTGTGGTGATTGCCAAAAATATAATGATGGACATTGCTATTTTTAACCGCTACAACCCACAGTTTGATGCGTTATTGAATACCAATGGGCAGTTTGAACTTATTTTGCCTGCAGATAAAATGCAACTCTTCCTTGCTAATAAATACCAGATTTTAAATGAATGTGTGCAGTTGCTTTTGGGAGATAATGATATACCCAATAATAAAACAGTTTACCCTGCCCGATATAATAAAGGCAAAAAGAAAAGTTCGTAGGTTTTATTTTAATGATGAACTTATTATCCTGAAAAAGAATTATCCCTCCTTCAACACTTTTACAATTACACTTGCTTTGTGCATACTTTCTTCGTATTCATCTGCTGCATTGCTGTTAAAAGTTATTCCGCCTCCGGCAGAAAAAGATAAATTTCGCTCTGCGGCATCATAAAAAATACTCCTTATCACTACGTTAAAATCAAAGTCACCAACGGGATTTACATAACCAATAGATCCGGAAAACAAACCCCTGGAAGTAGTTTCAAATTCATCAATTAATTCCATCACTCTTTTCTTAGGTGCACCCGTCATTGAACCCATCGGAAAAGTGGCCCGAATAGCATCCGTCCAGTGCAACCCCTCCCTTAACTCGCCTTTTATGGTACTGATCATTTGGTGCACCTGTGGGAAACTGTAAATTCCAAACAGTTCTTCTACCTGCACGGAGCCTTCTTTACAAATCCTGCTTAAATCATTTCGTACCAGGTCTACGATCATCACATTTTCACTGCGCTCTTTACTGCTGTTTTGTAATTTATTTTTACTGGCTATATCTTCAGCTTCATCCTGGTTATTTCTTTTGCTGGTACCCTTTATCGGTTGAGACAGGATGCTGTGCCCTGTTTTTTTTAAATACCTTTCGGGGCTTGCGCACAAACAATATTTATTGTTCAATTTATACAAAGCAGCAAATGGATTGGGAGAAAGTGCCATTAAGCGGCTATAAGTGTATAATGGATTAATGATGGCATCCTTTGCAAAAAATTGCTGACAAAAATTAATCTCATAACAATCACCTCTTTTAATATGCTGTTTCAAAGTATTCACTGCATCCATATAGGCTGCTTTAGTGATGGATGATTGTATGTTTATTTCTGGAAAAATTTTAACCCGCATTTCTGCAGATGCTTCATTGATTTCTTTAAATACTTCCAACACATCATACAGCTCACTACTGATGCTGATTTGATTGTTTTGCAACTGAAGAACTACTTCCGGTTCAAAAAAGAAACCGGTTCCAAAATCAATTAAATCTTTGTGGCGGGAAGTCAACAGTTCTATGTCATTTTTTAAACCATAGCCCAGGTGACCAAACAACCAGCCGGGATGCTGATCGTAAAATGCTTTTAAGGAAGTAAATGTTTTGCCTGGCTCAAGCAGCAGAGATCGCCTGGCTCCGGCACCCAGTGTACATTCAAACGCAGGTGCCTGCTTTGTATAATGGTTGTTATCCAAAAAACAAAAAATGTTGAACCGGTTGGCCCAGTTCAACATTTTTTGTTTAAAAACAGTATAATCGTTTACGGTAAAAGTTGCTGTTATCAATTTCGCTTCGTCAGTTAAAAATCATCATCGTCGTCAAAGTCGCCACCACCATCTGCATCATTAAATAATCCAAACTCTTTAAAGTCTTCATCTATCTTCAAATCATCGTCGTCTGCCGGTTTTTTTGTAGTAGATTTTTTTGCTTTTGATTTTGGCAAATCAAACTCCTCAAAATCCGGATCCCAGTTATCGTCATCTACTGGTTTTTCCCAATCATCCTCCACTTCCACATCAGCCTCATCGTCATCATCGTCATCTTCGGTCTTCTTCTTTTTAGAAGCACCTTTAGACTTTGGGGCAGCTTTTGGAATAGTTTCTTCATCATCCAAATCATCATCGTCATCATCCTCCTCTATTTTAGATTTGGATGATTCCTTTTTTGAAGTAGAATCTTTAGGTGTTGCAGTTTTTTTAGCAACTGTCTTTTTTTCGTTATTTGGTTTAGTAGCCATACTAAAAGAATTAATGCTGTAAAATTTCTACGAGTTTTTTAATTAGCCAAATATTTTGACACTTTTTTAAATTATTTTTTTCACACTCCTACAATCTGCTCTCTACCAGGCCCGTTACTAATATACTTTACCGGAACTTTTAAGAAATTGTCCAGGTAATCAATATAGTTCTTCATAGCAGCAGGCATTGCATCATAACTGCTGATGGCAGAAATATCTGTTTTCCAGCCTTCAAACGTTTTGTATGCAGGATCTATTTTCATACGATTCATCTGGAAAGGTATATAATTCTTTTCTTCTCCATTAACCAAATAACCATCGCACACTTTTAATTCATCCAGCCCATCCAGTATATCTGCCTTGGTCATTACAAGTTGAGTTACGCCATTAATCATACATGCAAACTGAAGCGCAATCAGGTCGATCCATCCGCAGCGGCGTGGGCGGCCTGTTGTACTGCCAAATTCATTGCCTGCATTACGTAAAAAATCACCCGTTTCATCCAGCAATTCTGTTGGAAAAGGTCCGCTGCCCACCCTTGTGCAATAAGCTTTTGTAATGCCTATCACTTCTTTAATTTTTTGTGGAGCTATACCAAGGCCCGAGCAAACGCCCGCTGTAATGGTACTGCTGCTGGTTACAAAAGGAAAAGTTCCAAAATCTACATCCAGCATACTTCCCTGTGCACCCTCTGCCAAAACTCTTTTTCCGCTGGAAATTTTTTCATTGATAAAATATTCGCCATTCACAATTTTAAGCTGGCGTAAAAAATCCAATGCATCAAAAAACTCTTCTTCCCATTGTGTAATATCTTCCTGAAAATTAAAATTATCCAGCAGGCGCTGGTGTTTCATCCTAAGCTTAATGTATTGAGTGGTAAAATTTTTATCCAGTAAATCTCCTACCCTCAATCCGTTACGCCCGGTTTTATCCATATACGCTGGCCCTATTCCTTTTAAGGTACTGCCAATTTTTTCTACGCCTTTGCTAAGTTCACTTGCTTTGTCTAATGCACGGTGTGTGGGCAAAATCAAATGGGTGCGTTCGCTTATATACAGGTTTTTCTTATAATCCACACCAAAAGCAGCTACAGAAGCGCACTCTTTTTGTAACGTTACGGCATCCAATACCACACCGCTACCTATCAGGTTGGTTTTGTCTTCATGAAAAATACCGCTCGGTATCTGATGCAGTACAATTTTTTTATCCCCTACATATAAAGTATGCCCTGCATTGGGACCACCCTGGAACCGGGCAATCACTTCATAATTTTTAGCAAAAAAATCCACAATCTTACCCTTCCCCTCATCACCCCATTGCAACCCAAGAATTACATCAACCATTATTTATTTTTTAGAATGTTTATTACATTTTTAAAGGAAGGACGAAATTATACTGAAATAGTTCAACCACCTAAAATGAAAGGGATAAATTAAAATAAAAAATTATCCACCATTATTCATCACACACGATATTATTAAATTAAATCATTGCCTGTTATAAAATTTATCTATTGCTGCATTCGTTGGTCATTTCGCAGTCAGGTATCCAATCGTGTTTAATTGAATAATTATATAAAATAAAATCGTTGCAGCATGCTGCTTATAAACATATTATCTTCAAAAACAACCCATTTGCCAATGCAAAAAATACTGGGGCTAAGAAGGCTTAATATTTTATATTGCCAATTTTAATAAAATAAAAGGATTGGGGCTAAAACACATTATGAATACCTTATTCCAAAATATATTTTCTTTTGCCTTTGCTGGAAGCTATAAGTTTTAAGAACAAAAAATAGAATTGACGGGTAAAATAGACATCCACTAATATTAATTTGGAAAATATGCTGTTTACTTTTTTTAATAACAGCATTCAAAGGCATACAATAAAATACCTGCTGTGGATTGATGAATGGAAGAAAGGGCCTGTATTATAATGTAGAAATATTTATTTAAAATCTTTGTCGTCTACCAAATCGTTTATTACCAATTCCACTAATTTTCCATCCTGAAATTTTCCAATTTCACCAAATTTAATTTCGGTGAAATGGGTCAATTGTCCTGTTTGTTTGTAGGAGAAATAATAGAAGATAAAAAAACTATTTCTTTCTGCGTTTAATATTTTTTCTTCTTTTAATAGAAAAAAACTGCTTTTACTATAATACAAGTGTTTTACCAGGCCGCTTAATAATGTTGCTTCTATTTTATAACAATCCTCATTCAATACTTTTTCTTCTCCAAGCAATTTAATTTTCCATAAACCGGCATCAATGTAATCCAATTCATTAATGATATTTCTTTTGTATAATTTATCCTTATAATCTTCTACATACTGTTTCTTTTTTTTACCATTTACAATTTCAAACCCGCTCTTTCCATCAAACCAACTTTGATAAATAACCCTGTTACGATTGGTTATTGTAAAAGCGCCTTTATTGGGCAGCTTTTCTTTTACTGTCCAATCTACTTCTATACCATCCATCCTGGTTTTGGTAACGGTATACATTGTTTTTATAGTTTGCAAAAACGCCTTGCCGCCCTGTGCTTCAATGGCTTTGTTTAAAATTGCATATGCATTAAGACTATCAAATGATTGCTGACAAATACCAGTGTTGGCATAAAAGATAATAAAACATGTAAGCAGGTATAATCTTTTCATTCATTAATATTTTTTGTTTCAAAAGGGATTGTTATCAAACCCTGAAAACCAATTAATTTATTCAACAGCCGTTCTTTCTGCCTCATCAAAATTTACAGGCAATAATTTATTTTTATTTACTGACAAACTGAAAGCAACACACACCCGTTTTTTATTTTATAAAAAACTTTCTTTTACCAAACTAATGTGAGAACAAATTTTTCATACTCATCATTTTCGGCAGTTTCTATCCACAATAAAATTAAGTAGAAAACAAAAAAGCTCCGGAATTTTTCCGAAGCTTTTTTAAAGTGATTTTTATGCTTAAGCTACCTTCAGCATACTCAGCTTACTAATATTAAATTTACGCTGTGCATATTCCAGCGTTACTTCAAATGATTTTACTTTCTGGCTTGGCAAGTCAAACATAGCATCTGTTAAGATACTTTCGCAAATGCTGCGAAGGCCACGTGCACCCAGTTTATATTCCAATGCCTTTTCTACCATAAAATCATACACTGCAGGTTCAAAAGTAAGGCTGATACCTTCTATTTCAAACAAACGGGTAAATTGTTTGATGAGTGCATTTTTAGGTTCAGTTAAAATACTTCTCAGTGTTTCTGCATCCAGCGGATTGAGGTAAGTAACAACAGGCAGCCTGCCCAGCAACTCGGGTATCAACCCAAAATGTTTAAGATCTACTGCATTTATAAATTGCAATAAATTGTTATGCTGATAATCCTGCAGTTCTTTGTTTACATTAAAACCAATGGCATTGGTATTTACCCTGCGGGCAATAATACGGTCAATGCCATCAAACGCACCGCCACAAATAAACAGGATATTCTGAGTATTTACTTTTACAAGCTTTTGCTCAGGGTGCTTGCGGCCACCTTGTGGTGGTACCAGTACTTCACTGCCTTCCAGCAGTTTTAGTAATCCCTGCTGCACGCCTTCGCCACTTACATCACGGGTGATGGAAGGGTTATCGCTCTTACGGGCAATTTTATCTATTTCATCAATATATACAATGCCTTTTTCTGCAGCCTGCACATCATAATTACAAGCCTGCAACAGGCGGGTAAGCATACTTTCCACATCTTC
>JBBRFX010000009.1:0-42814 GCA_038241275.1 Chitinophagales bacterium | reverse complement strand
AGTTCATTGTTCAAAGAAATGTAGTGTATATTAGTGCTTGTTCTAAACTTGCCTTTTGACGGGCCGTTTTTTTGACTCTTTCAAAAGTTCTGTCTTTGATTTCCGGTAAAATATTTTGATTAAAATAATCATGTATTTTTTTGTAAAATATTTATTGCGTGGATAGTATCTATAAATAAAGAAACTATGCTGTTTTTTAATTTTCCTAATTACTTATTCTTATTTATTTTCATCAAGGGCGCTATACACACAAGGTAGCCATAACTGCAAACCGTTTTTTGCACAAAGATGATGGCCACATCAGTTTTGAATATAAAGTTTATACGGACGGTAATATGCAAAAACTAATGAGGCTAAATCACGGCAAATTTTTACGGCGTTTAGAACAGATTATCCTACCAAAATATTTTGTAAAACTGCAACATACCGGCTACCTGCATGCCAAAAATAAAATGGAATGCATAGCGGCAGTATACAAACAATTAGCACTGCCGGCACCGATGCAAAAGATAAACACGCTATTGCTTTGAAGCTTCTGCTGCTTACAAGCAGAGGGTCCGCCATTAGAACCCGCGAACTCTCCCAAAGCTTTATAGAAAGGTAAGGCTTATTTATTGCCAACCTGATTTTGACAGGACTTGCTAATCTTTTTGACAGTCTAAAATTGGTAGCTACAATTGAGCACTCTGTAAGCAGGAATATGTAGATATTATTTAATTAAAAAAATTAAAAAGATGATCCTGCCCCTAACATTAAAGTTTCAGCATCTCTGTACCAGCCATTAAAAATGCACCTGTACCATACTCCTGGTTATCGCTTTGTTTCACACTTTCGGGCTTTGCTCCAATCTGCTGCACGTACTCAAGTTTTCCCTCAGGTGTAACTGCGCCTGTTAAAGCTTTCCAGCCTTTTAAAACAGCAGGTAAATAAGCTGTACGATCCAAATGATTATTATTAATTCCCCAGGCCAGGGCAAATGTGTAAAAGGATGAACCACTGGTTTCCATCACAGGCACTTCGTTAGGATCTAAGAGGCTTGCACGCCATAGGCCATCTGGCTGCTGAAGTGTTACAAGCTTTGCTGCCATCTTTTTATACAAGTCCAGGTATCGCTGATAATATTGATTGTTTTTCGGCAGCCGTTCCAACACCTGCACCAGCCCCCCCATTACCCATCCATTGCCTCTTGACCAAAACACTTTTTTTCCATTGGGCGCTTTTTTATCAAAGAAACCTTTATCCCTGTAATAAAGGTTTTCTTCTTTATCAAAAAGAAAGTCTGTTGCATCCCACCACATCGTATTCAAATAGTCATTATACCTGGCATCACCGGTTATTTCCGCTAAACGTACCAGCACCGGCGGCTCCATAAACAAAGCATCGCACCACCACCAATCATCCCTGCCTGGTATGGCAGTGGCTATCAAAGAATCTATACGTTCTTTTATTCCTGATAACATTTTAGGGTCTTTTTTTACCGCATAAACATCTAAAAAAGATTGCCCTTTTGTTAAATCATCAGCATGACGAAATCTTTTTCCGGCTTTCCACTGCGAAGTTTCACCATACTGCATTGCACCATCAAGGTATGTGTCGTCTTTTGTAACCCCGTATGCTCTCATTACTCCTGCATAAAATGCGCCCCGAGCCCAGTCATTTACATTCATATCATTGATGTTTACTGGATTGGCTGCTTGCCAGTCGTAAGTCTTTCGCATGATTTTCTTTACATACTTTTCTGCGTAAATATCCTGCTGGCTGGAAGACTGTGTGATCTTATTTGAACAGGAAGTAATAACCAATATGGTAATTATGTAACCAATACTGTTAATGAATTTCATTGTATTTTTTATTTGGTTAATATACAAATGCCAATTTAATTTCAAAGCATTTTTAGTTTATTTAAAATTGAAATTATGGTAATTAAAGCTGTGTTTAAATTTTATAAAATTCCGTTTAAATTTCTTCTTAAAATATTTAATGAGCATTACATTTAACCAAATTTAATTTTGAATCAAATCAGAATTTTGTGTGATTTTCTAAATTGTAGCGTCAACATATTTTCTATCGAATTTCCACGAACATTAATATTTTCCCGATGTTAAACTTAACAATAGAAATAGTACATGCAGGCTTATTTGTAATTTTTATTGGTTATAAATTAATAAGACTTTTATCAGCAATTAAAATGGGCGCATCATAAACAGGAATGTCTTTAAAAATATACTTGTTTCCATTCTTACTCCATTTTTCAGCGGGGATATCATAAATATTTCCTGTAATCATATCAACATATACAGGCTGGTCAAAACTTCCATTTAAAAAAGTAAAACTGATCTTCCTGGTAGTGTTGCTGTCGGTTGGGATAAACTCATCGTTCCAGATAGCATACAATTGTTTCTTTGTAGTGGCATGTTGATAGCCATACACTGAAATGCTCCTGTCTGTGCTTTTATTATATAAATTTTTATTAGCGTGATTTTTTGAGTTGATATTATAGGTAGGCTCCAACCTCTTTATTCGTACCAGCGAATGATCAAAAACGGACGCAACGTTTTGCATGGCGTAGTAAGCCATCTTGGGCCTAAGTGCCTTTTTAGTTGAATCTGATTCAATGATCCCTTTTACATTCAACCTTGTAATGGGGCCTGTCTTAGGATAATTCATATCAATGATGCCCAAAATACTGCATTCGATGTCGTGGCCCAGGTCTGCCAGCATTCTCCGGATATTCCATTTTGCCTGCGTCAATTCCGTCCATTCGTAGTCGCCCAATGCCCCTCGTCCAAAACCACCAAAAGAAGGAGAGCCGTTTTCGCCCTGGCGAAGTTTTACTTTGGGCCCATATTTATCCAATACTTTTCTTAGTTCCGCAATATGCCCGTAATTAGCGTCGGGATTATATACATAGTCGTGATAGGTCATATTATCAAACAAATGCATCTTGCCTTTTTTATGAATCGCTTTAAAAAAAGCATCGGCATAATCCAAGTTGATATGCCCCATTGCCAGGCCGGAAATTTTAGCAGCAGGCTGGATCTTTTTTATAATTTTCGCTGTTCTGATATTCAGGGCTGCCACCGCTTCTGGACTATTGATGTCGTTGTCACCAAAATTAGGTTCGTTCCATATTTCCCAGTCTTTCACTTTGCTTTTGTATCTATTTACCAAAGCTGATACCCAGCGGTCCCAGGCCATTAATGCCTCTGTAGAATTGGGTATCCCTGCACTTAAATTTATACCGCCGCCGCCTTCGTAAATCGGATTGCCATAAGATGTTTCCAGCCAAACCTGGAAACCCCTTTTTGCAGCATCATCAATAATTTTATCCAGCCATGCCCAATCATAAACAGCTTTTATTTTTTCTGTTTTCGCCCATCCCGCCTGCATACGTAAACGTTTAATCCCCAAAGGGGCAATGTATTCCTTGTATTGCTCATAGTCTGCCATATCCCTGTCAAGGGTTTCGCAGCCGAGGATCCAGTTGGAAGATTCAATTTCACTTGTGGTACGGGGTTTTATTGTACCTATGTAGGGCAAAGCAATTTTGATATCGGTAACCACCCTGTTTTTTGAAGTATCTGTTTTTTGTGCAAACACATTTAAATTTCCAGGCGCAAGTAACAGAAAGCATGCTGCATAAATCAGTCGTTTACCATTTATTAAATATGTATTTTTTGCTGCCGAATTGTTTATTATAATAAGTTTCATCATTGAATATTAAATTGTCTTTTAAAAGTTTATCATCCGGCAAAAGCTGATGACATATTTATAATAACTTCAACTCTACCAAATCCACTTTTAACGAATGCTGCCATTTCCTGTGTTGGTTTAATTATATAATCTAACAGGTGAGCCTCGCCCTTTTTTTACTACAAAAATTAATAAAAGTTAAGTATGAATAAACATTTGTTTTACTCAACTGCTATGTTGAGGGCTTCCATAATGCCTTTCATATAACCTATACCAAATAAACTTCCTTTCATAGCATAACCATGCTGCTCATTACTTTCTCCAGCCATTGTAGGCACATGATCTGAACGAAGCGGCCCGGTAAAACCGATGGCCTTATAGGTATTGAACATCGCCACCATATCTGTTGGGCCATTGTCGTGAAATGTTTCTCTGAATGAATTGGCATTGCCTTCAATATCCCGGATATGTACAAAATGAATGCGCCCGCTATTACCAAATTCTTTTATTAGTTCCTTTACATTTTCACCCATGGTAGTATAAGTTCCCTGGCAAAAAGTGAGCCCATGTGCATTGCTGTTGCTTAATGCAAGAGCCTTTCTTATTCCCGCTGCATTTATAAAAATCCGGCCTATTCCCCTAAGTGGGCTTACCGGCGGATCATCGGGGTGCAGCGCCATCATAACTCCTGCCTGCTCTGCTACCGGTATTACCTGTTGAATAAAATACTGATAATTTTCCCAGATTTTTTCTGTGCTCACTTCACCAAATTCTGTAAAGGGTTGTTCGTTTGCAACGGAACTATCAAAGCCACTTACCAGCGCCCCTGCCCTTTCCGGAATGCCTGTGCTGGTGCGATACCAGCCAATGCCCGCCATAAAATTGTAACACAATAACCGGATACCCAACTGCCCCATATTTACCAGCATCTTTTTATATAGTTCAATATCTTCATCCCTTCCTGCAAGTCCAAATTTAATGCGGTTCATATCAAACTGATCGCCTTCAAGGCCATACAAGGTAAACCCATTTGCCTCATAAATATCCCTGGAGTTTTTTAAAGATTGAAAATCCCATGGTGGCAGTTCACTGGTTACTTCGGGCGCCAATTTTGCAATGGCATAGCGAATGCCCATCTGGCTGGCCAGTTGCCACTTCTCATCGGGTTTGTTGCCAAAAAATAAAAAACTTAGTTTCATACATTAGTGCATTTTACGCAAATAAGCATAAGCTATTAAGGCGCAAATTTAATTTTCATTATCCCCATTAAAAGTATCCGCCTTTTTCAGTTATTTCATGCACCGTTTGCCCTTCTTTTACCCAGCCAAATATCTTCTTTTCATTTTCCTTAATCTCTTCTGCTCTTATCAAAACTTCATAAGCAATATCCCTGGGTACTACCAACACGCCATCAATATCACCGAGTACTATATCGCCGGGCTTGATGATGGTGCTGCCAATTAAAATTGGAATTTGGTAATGCGTAATAAGGCACCTGCCCAGGCTTCCGTTGGATATGCGGTATTTGTAAAACACAGGAAAATCAGCTTCCAGTATCTGGTGTGTATCCCTGATGCCGCCATCTATACATGCAGCTTTTACTTTTTTTCCTTTGGCCGTGGCAGTCATTACTCCGCCCCATAAAGTGGCTTTTGCATCCTGCGTTGTATCCCACATTACAAATGCATCTTCGCCCAGTTCGTCCAGCATCTGTACACGAAATTCCATTTCGCCGCTTATGAGCACATTGGGTGCGCTCTTGATGGTAAAGGCAAAACCGGCCACAGTTCTATATTCCCGCAAAGGAATAATATGGCCTGGCAGTGCCTGGTCGAGTAAACAAAATTCACGCAACACATCGTTTACTGCTCCGGTGTACAACTGTTCAAAACGCAGCAGTAATTCTTTATCATCAATCGGGAAATCGGTCATTGAGTTCATTTCCCTGGTTTCGATCAACTTTTCAAGGTTCATCATACCCACTTCTTTTTTATACTGATCCACACTCATGGTATTAAATTTTATAGTGATAAATTTTTTTTAAATATTCATATACCTGCATTTGCAAGAAATCCTCCGTCAACCGGCACCACGATGCCTGTTACAAAGCCCGCCCCTGCATCATCAATAAGCCAGTTAAGGCAGCCGATGAGTTCATGCGCTTCGCCAAAATGTTTCATGGGTGTTTGCCGCATAATAGATGCACCCCGTTCGGTAAATCCACCATCTGGTGTCGTCAGGAGTTGCCTGCTTCTGTCATTCAGGAAAAACCCCGGTGCGATTGCATTTACCCTGATATTCGCCGGTGCCAGGTAGGTAGCCAGCCACTGTGTAAAACTGGCAATACCGGCCTTGGCCATGGCATACGCCGCCACCCTCGACAGCGGCTTGTAACTGTTTAAAGAAGCTATGTTTACAATACTACCACCGCCATTTTCAGCCATGTCTTTACCAAAAACTTTACAGGGTATTACTGTGCCCATGGTGTTTACTTCAATCACATTTTGAAACAGCGGCATATCCAGGTTAAAGAAACCACGGAACCCTTCTTCCGGTTCGTTCAGTTCTTTTGGATCAAATTCATTGATGGTTGCTACCGCCTGCGTTTGATTGCCACCTGCACCGTTGATGAGAATATTGCAAAACCCCAATTCTTTCACAATTACATTCCTTGCATTTTCTACTGCTGCCAGGTTGGCTACATCTGTACTAACTGAAATGGCGATGCCACCCGCTTCCTTAATCTGGTTTTCAACAATTTTTAGTTTTTCAATATCCCTTCCCAACAGGGCTACCTTCATGCCCTGCTTTGCCAGCGCCCTTGCCATCTCAGAACATAAGGTTCCTCCGGCGCCGGTGATCACTGCAATTTTTTTACTCGATTCTATTAAAGCCATTATTTATTTATTAAAAATGAAATTTAAAGAGTTGTTATAAGAAATATCTTTTATTAACTGTCCGATGAGCTCCTCATCATTGGGCAATTCGCCTTCAGTTACCCATGTTCCAACCATGTTACACAGTATCCTTCGGAAATACTCATGCCGTGAAAAGGAAAGGATGCTTCTCGAATCTGTGGTCATACCCACAAAGCGGCTTAGTAACCCATAAGAAGATAATGATAGCAAATGCTGTCGGATGCCTTCATATTGATCGTTATACCACCATGCCGGACCAAACTGTATTTTACCGGGCACACCATCGGCTGAAAAGGAGCCTGTTAAAGTGGCGAAAGCAGCATTGTCTGCCGGGTTTAACGTGAACAGGATGGTTTTAGGAAGACAATCTTCCTTCTCCAAAGTATCCAGCAACAGGCAAAGTGAATTAATATCACATGCTTTTCCAATGGTAGCATATCCACCTGCGGGCCCGGCCAGCATTCTTAAACGGGAACTTGTAAAACGTTGTGCACCGATGTGCAACTGCATCACCCAATTTCGCAGTTGGTACTCAGCACCCAAAAAAAATAAGAGGTAAGATTTTAGGCTTACCAGCTCATGATCGCTTACCGATCCGGAACGCAAAAATTCATCAAAAATTACTGATGCATTTGCTTTGGCGGTTGGTATAAAACTAAAACCGGCATCCAAAGAAACATCTGCCAACCGGCATCCGGCATTATTAAAAGTATCCAGCTTTTGTATGATCGCATTTTGATAATCCTCCAGTGAAGTGATAGGAAATGCTACCTCTTCTTCTAATTTATTTAACCAGGCAGCGTACGAAGGGTTGTTAAATGCAATTATTGAATCTGCCCGCAGGGTAGGTAAAACAGTTATGCCAATATTTTTCTTCGTTGCTTGCTGGTGCGCTTCAAGATTATCCAGCAGATCATCGGAAGTACATACAGTTTCCGTTTTAAATTTCAACAATATATCCATTGCCCCAAAACTATTTCCAACTAATAGACTATTGCAGGTTGACCAAATCCTTTCTGCATTTTTTTCTGACAAAGGTTCATCAATATCAAATACCCGTTTAAGCTCAAGACTGGTCCAGTGGTATAGTGGGTTACCCATTGTTTTGGGAAATGTTTTTACCCAGTTCAAATATTTTTCTTTACCAGTGGCACTACCTGTAATGCCTGCTTCCGGTATGCCATTGATGCGCATGGCCCGGTGTTTATACGGATCTTCGGTGATCCATAAGGCGGCGAGATCATCAAATTTTTTGTTGATGGCAAGCTGCTGTGGATTTAAATGATTGTGATAATCCACTATCGGCAAGTCCTTTGCAATGGTATGATAAAGATTTACCGCTGTTTCGTTCTTCAATAAAAAATTATCATCCGGAAATGGTTTCATTCGAGACTGTTTTTTACTGGGTTAGAGATTTCAATACCAGCTTCTTTGTTTATTACTATTGATGATTTTTTATTGTTGATCTTCCACATAATCAGGGCAAGCAACAAACAAATGATGCCTGCAACAAAAGAAGAAATACCACTTGTATTACTAAGCGATGGTACACTCATTACCATAAATAATAAACCAGTAACCAATAAAGCAATCGCATATAATTTATTCATGGAGCGCTGGAAACTGACATTTATTACGGGCTTATCTTCTTCCCTTATGGGCGTTTTTAATTTGATAAAAAAGGCGGTAACCCTTCCCAGGTAAGCAATATCCTTACTTTTAATGAATCCCGATACGACAAAGATAAATACGCAAACCACCATTTCGATGAGGGTACCTGCCTGCCAACTGATATCTTTATTGAAGTATAATATCAGCCCGGTGATGATACCTATAACAACCGTGGCCAGTGCGCCCCATGGGCGTGGTTTTTTCAATACCAAACCAAGTATCAAAGGAATCGTCATGGGTAAGGCAAACAAACCGGTGAATAATTTATTGGCTTCAAATGCGCCGCCAAACCCTCCTACATACAAAGCGCCTACGGTAATCATGGCACCAAGAAATAAAGTCATTAATCTGCCCACCCATAACAATTCTTTATCGGTTGCATTTTTCTTAAATATCCGCTGGTATATATCCTTGGTTAACACCCCGGCAGTTACATTGTATTCGCCGCTTAACACGCTCATGGTTGCGGCAAACATGGCTGCCACCATCAGGCCCATAATGCCCTGTGGCAACAACTTCAAACTCACACTTACATAAGCCATTTCGGGATTTTCAAGATTGGGTATAATAGCTCTGGCTGCAATGGAAGGGAAGAGGAAAATGATGGGGAAAATAAAGAATAATGCGGCGCTTAACAGGGCTTGCTTTTTACCAGCTTTTTCATCCCTTACGCTATAAAACCGCTGTATAAAAGTCCAGTTGCCGCTATATTTTATCAGGATCATCACATAATATACCATGATGAATAAAGGCATTCCCTTTTCACCACTGTTCCAGGTAAAATGTTCGGGAATAGTTTTTACTAAATTTTGCAGACCGCCTGCTGCGGTGATGGTTAATGGAACAAGTATAAGCGTAGCCACAATCAGGATTACAAATTGTACCACATCGGTAATTACAACGGCCCATAACCCGCCTGCAATGGTGTATACTGCTACAATCACGCCGCACAACAGGATGGATGATTGCAGGCTCATGCCGGTGGCCGTTTTTAAAAATAGCCCCAATGCATATAATCGGATCATGTTATCCAGTATTTTAAAAGCTACACCCGACCAGGAAAAAACCTGGCGAACGGCTGGACTGAACCTTGTTTCCAGGTATTCCATCGGCGTGCTGATACCCGCCCGCCGCCAGCGTTTGGCATAAATTGCAGCGCCAACCAAAGCAGGTAGCACCGTGCTCCATATTAGTGTGATCGCAATCATACCATTACTGTAGGCTATCCCTGCATAGGCCACAAAAATAAATGTGCTGAACTTGGTCATGAAATTGCTGATGGCCCCGGAAATCCATGGAATGGAGTTACCACCTTTGAAGTAGTCACCGATGTTCTTTACAAATTTACCGAGGAACAAACCGATGCCTGCCATCAATAACATGTAAATTACAATGGCGGTATAATCGAGTGAATGCAGAGATTCTTTCATCGGAGTTGATTTTTTTCTTCAGGTGGTTTTCAATAATGACCACCGGCAGCTATCTTTAATTCAATAAGTCAATGGTCTTTTCCACAAACCTGTGTCCTTTCAACAACGGGGTGCTTTGCTAAAATTAATCAAGTTTTTCGTCGCTTTTAATCCCGATGTTCTCTTTAATTTTTAACCCAGTTATAAGGATTTCAAAAAAAGCGAACAGGTTTACCAATACGTAGACCGCATATGTTATTATTTATTTAACTGGATAAATGAGGCTTCAGCAATCAATACAAATTAGTCTGGGATGGGGATGGCTGAAAATCCATATATCCCGGATCCGATCAATCCTTTTTACATTTAATTTTTGGATGGTGCCATCTTTATCATAAACCAGGTAAATATTTGTAAATAAAATGGTTTCAATTTCATGTATCAGGACTGCTCATCACCCTTCAAAATTCCCATTTGAATATTATTTACCGAAGAAAAATAGTAGAAGATTTTTTTCATTTAACATCCGGTTACACAATCAGGTTAAAAGGGCATTCAGGAAATAACACTAATTCATTATTATTGAAATTACATTTTACATAGATAAAGTTAGAAACATTTTTACGAACCGCCAATTATCTGTTTAAAAATTATTCAATATCTTTCAAAACGAACTTATAAAGTGACCGTTTGCCCATTCAGACACGATTTATTCTACTTTTATGAAAAAAATTCTAATAACAGGTGCCACAGGAAATGTTGGCCTTGAAGTAATTAAAGCTTTACAAAAATTAGATCATCCGTTTGAAATATACGCTGGCACCAGGAATATAGAAAAGGACAAAGAGGGATTAGGCATTTACAATGTTAACCTATCCTTTTTCGATTTTGCTGATGTTGAATCCTTTAAACCAGCTTTTGAAAATTGTGATATTCTTTTCCTGCTGCGGCCCCCACAGATTTCCAATGTTAAAAAATATTTTAAGCCACTGCTTGAAGTAGCTGTGCAATCCGGCATTCAGCATATTGTATTTTTATCTGTTCAAGGCGTTGAGAACAGTAAGATAATTCCTCATCATAAAATTGAAAAGTTAATTGTAGAAAGTAAGATCCCTTTTACATTTTTGAGACCTGCCTATTTTATGCAAAATTTTAGCACCACTTTGCATGATGAACTGGTGAAGAATCAGCGAATATTTTTACCCGCAGGAAATGCAAAATTTACTTTAATTGATGTAACAGACATTGGGGAAGTTGCTGCCAAAATACTTACGGAAACAAAAAAGCACCTCAATCAATCATACGAACTGACTTGCGACGAGAAGCTAACCTTTGCGGAAATGGCCATAAAACTGAGTACCGGACTTAATACAGAAATCAAATACATTTCTCCCGGCCTGCTTCATTTTTATATCACCAAAAGAAAAGAAAAAATGCCATCCATGTTTATTTTAGTAATGATCATGCTACATTATTTTCCAAGGTTCCAAAAAGAACCCGCAGTTTCAGACTGTGTACAAAGTATCATTCATAAACCACCTAAAACATTTGAGCAGTTCATCATCGAAAATAAAAACAGGCTTTGCTGACAATCATTTGCAGTAAAAGCTTTTTTGCAAATGCAGGACATTGATGTTTGTATTTAAAATACCATTAAGTAAAGTACCGTAAACAGCGTCACAGTTTTTATAAGGAGAAAGCGTGTATTGATTTTGCCCATGAAAGTGATTAAATAACCGTTAGTGGATATGCGCTGCATTTAAAAGGCTTACTATTTCCTTACCAATTTATTTTCAATCTCCTCCAGCGATTTCCCCTTTGTTTCCGGTATGGTTCGTTTTACGAAAACAAAATACAACAGGCATATACCTGCATGGATGGCAAATGTTGTGTGTAAACCAAATTGCGATTTAAGCACGGGAAATGATGCAGTGGTAAAGAAATTGGCAATCCATAAACTTAAAGTAGCTAATGACATGGCATTTCCTCTTAGCCGGTTAGGGAAAATTTCTAATAGCAGTACCCAGGTTACCGGACCTAAAGTGGCTGCATAAATAGCAATAATACCAAGTACAAAAACCAGGGTTAAATATCCTGAGGCATTGAAATAAAAACATAGCGCCAGCGCCAACGCATCCAGGCACAACAGCATGGAGCCATACAGCAGCAAGGTTCTTCGCCCTATTTTATCAATACTGTAAATTGCCACAAACGTAAAAATAAAATTGATTACCCCAACAATGATGGATTGCAAAAAGGCAGAATCTTCGGCCATACCCGCCTGTTTAAAAATAACCGGCGCATAAGAAAATAAAGAGTTTTGACCCACCGCCTGGGAAAATACAGCTACCACCACGCCGATAAAAATGATGAACCGCACATCTTTTGTAAATAAGCTGCTTATTCGCTCCGTGGTTTTATGCGCAAAGCTCCCTTTTATTTGCTTCGTTTCTTCATCAGCATAATTTTTTCCACCTATCCGGCTTAAAATAGCAAAGGCATCGTTCATGCGTTTTTTTCCTATCAGCCATCGGGGGCTTTCTGCCACAAAAAAGAGCCCGAAAAAAAATAAAAGGGATGGAAAAGATTGTGATGAAAACATCCAGCGCCAGTTATTTTCGCCCGCATTCAACAATAAAAAGTTGGATAAATATGCAAGCAGTATTCCAATAACAATAGATAATTGGTAGAAAGAAACCATCCTTCCCCGCATGGGCGCAGGCGATATTTCAGCCACATAAACCGGGCATGGGGCCAATGCCAAAAACCCCTGGACGATTTATTGGTTTCACTTTCAGGGTAAAAAATCCAATGAAGCTGTAACGGCTATTATGGATAAAGAAAAAACAGGCAAAGCACTGAAGGTTAATTTTTCTGAAGAAAGAAATAATATTTTTAAACAAATAACGGATACTTTTTTAAGAGGCTATAGTGCATCCAATTTACTTTTTGCTAATTGTTTACTTCACTACTATTTGGCTACGCTTATCATACCCGAGCAATTTCATGAAGAAAATTTACCTGTTCAAATATCCAATGCCACTGATAAAGCTATTTCGTTCATGCAAAAAAATCTTTCTAATACAGTTTCGCTGGATAATATTGCCCAATCCGCCAGTCTTTCTGTTTCTTTTTTTAGCAGAAAATTTAAACACGATACGGGGTATGCGCCTATTGAATACTTTAACCACCTACGCATTCAGCAAGCGTGCCAGCTATTGCATTTCAGCGATTTAAGAATTAATGAAGTGGCTTCCAGGGTGGGTATAGACGATCCGTTTTATTTTTCAAGATTGTTTAAACAACAAATGGGTGTGTCGCCGGCTGCTTATAAAAAAAATAATGAATAAAATATTGGTTGAGTTGCTTAAATATAAATTTCGATATAGCATGCCTAAATTAAAATAGTATTTGGTTTACATTTCATTTGTATTGATAGCTATTTGTCATAACCTTAAGAATATTTCAGAAAAGGATTTAGTCATTAGGCCACAGAACCAATTCTTGTATGTTGCGGTTCACTTTATTATTGTTGTTCTTTGGCACCAGTAAAACATTTAAAAATGTTTTGGTGTTGGGCGGTAATTTTACTTCAAAGCCCACGATCAACGTGCCTGGATTTTTTGCGTCATAATTGGTGGTGGGCGAAGTGCCCCATGTACGCAGTACTGATTTAAAAGGCGACTGTATATTTAACAAAAGTTGCTTCCCATCTTTTATTAATTGCGCACTACTGTCATTTATAATTTTCACTTTGGCTTGCGTTACCATGCTCCAGCGAATGGTTACTGAATCTGAATTTGTTTCCACCTCATCTCTGATAACAACAAACTTTTCATTAATGATAGCAACACCACGGATCAACTTTGACACTGAACTGTCATACAGTTTCGTTAAATCAGCTATTGCATTCAGATGAGAGGGTTTAGAAGAAAAATTGTTTATTACAGCAACGCCTTTCGCCGATTGAAGTTGATTATTTATTGCCAGTGTATTGTGCGCAAAATTGTTGTAGCGAAATACCTGCCAGCGCTGTGAATTTTGTTTCATATTCCATAAATCAACTCCTTTTGATTCCAGCGTTTCATATGCCTGCATACCTAAATCCATAGCCCACCTTACACCATCGGCATCCATTACAAAAGAACCCACATCCATGTGACCATGGCTTGCTGAAGGCGAACCAGCTTTGAACCCTACATAAATAGCTGCAGGATTGGTCCATGAAGTACGCATTGCGGCAACCTGGTTAGCCCCGCGGCTTACCCATACATTTTTATTGGGCGGGGTAATTTTATCCATCGCTATTCCCTTAGCCCAAATCATAACGGCTGGCAACAACCGATTTTTAATCAGGTCGTTGCCGGTCAAACTTTTCTGCTCCACAAATAGTAAAGTAGCATCCTTGTTGTGCTTTGCAAACCAAAAAACAACCGGATTAAATTGACGTGAATTTGAGCAGTCTGAATAATTAAATGGGTTTCCCGAAGTACCGGACAGATGTTCAAGGAAAGAAGCTGTTTGTGTAAAGCCAGGTTTTGACGTAAGCCCGAAATCATCGTTAAATGCCACTTGCAAAGCGCTTACAAACATTACGTTAAAAGAGGTGCCATATGTCCAATACATGTAGCCTTCGGGATAGCCGCCATCGGGCGCATATTGCTGCATAGGTAAAGCCATTGATGTAATAGCCCTGTTAATAATTTGCACAGAAAGTTGCGGGTGATCTTCATAAGTTGCCATTGCTCCGTATGCAATACCTGCATTGCAAACCTGGTTCCAATTGTTGGTTGCCTTTAGCCAGCCGTTGTGGCTGCTATCTAAAGAAGGCTCAATCCCTTTTTTGAGTATGGCCTCTTTTATAATTGTGCGTGAACTTACAGGTAATTCATTGTACAGCCAATCGTATCCAATACTCAGGGCCATAGTCATTTCTCCCACATCTAAAAAATGTGAGGGGTTCCAGTCTGTGAAGGCAGCAGCAGCCAGCATTTCAGCTTCTGCCCTTTTTAAATATTTTTCTTCTTTTGTAAGCCTGTAAGCATACGATAAGTAAAACACCCGTAAAAAACAGGTTCTTGATTTATCGAGTAAACGCCTGCCGATCTTTATTTGCTGTACCGGAGGCTGCCCGATTATTATCTCACATTCTTTGATAATGGTTTGATGAATTTTTTTTGTGAAGCCATCCTTTTTTATATTGGCGGCAATAGTCTTTTCCTGACCGTTTAAAAACAATAATCGTGGATGTGCCGGGAAGCTTGTTTTACTGTCTAACTGCTGTGCGTTACTTACATACCCTGTAGTGAATATTAAAATAACTAATGCAAAAAACAACTTTGTAATCGTATAAATTTTCATGAATTCTGTAGATTAATAATATTAAAGCAGCTAAGCTTTTCAACCTTTATGAAAAATGCAGTAACAGAAATCCTTGCGTCATCCCTTTAGTCTTATTCATCATTTTTCTTTTTTCAACTGCTGTACTATCCAGTTGTTCAATTTTTCATTTTGTTCGGGGTAAGTCCAATGGCCTGTTTCCGGTACAATAATTAAAGACTTTGCTGCTTTAATAACATTGTAAGTGGCAAATGTAGAGGATGGTGCACAAACTTCATCATTAAACCCCCAACTGTAAATACCAGGCACCTTAATTTGCCTGGCAAAATTTACTACATCATAATAGCCGAGTGTGGCAATCTTCTCTGGCTTGTTGTTATAATCAACGCTCCATTTATCAAAATAGTTTGGCCAGCCGCCTACCCGGCCATTTAATGTAGCTGTTAAATCGCTCAATGCAGGAAACACTGCATAAAGACATTTTACCCGGCTGTCTAATGCAGCGGTAACAATTGATAAAGCCCCGCCCTGGCTACCGCCAACGACACCGAGATTGCTGCCATCATATTGTGGAAGGCTGGTTAAAAAATCATTTGCCCTCACACAATTAAGATAAACCCGTTTGTAATAAAACCTGTCTTTATCATCAACATTAAAATTGGGATAGCCGCTTAAAGCGCCTTCATTGAGACTGGTATAAACCTGTGCATCCAATGTAACGGGAATGCCATGTATCCCTATCTCGAAAGTAATAATCCCTTTCTCTGCTATGCCTGTTTCACCAGCATAAGGCCGTATACCTGCACCGGGCACTCTCAATAAGGCCGGGTATTTTCCTTCTTTTTTTGGCACACAAAGTATGCCGTACAATCTTGAATTTTTGCCGTAACCCCTCAGGTTTACCTGGTACACATTGGTATTTTCGGTGCAGCACTCCTCCATTAAAATCATTTTTACATCCATGGGAGTTTTGGCCAATTCATTTTTTCCGCTCTCCCAAAACTTTAAGAAGTCAGCAGGCATTTGTGCATATGGTTGAATGGAATATGGTTCAAAGCCGGCAGTTGCCAGTCCACGGTAAGTAACTGCTTCAAAGGAAGTGGTTACAATACATCTTAAAAATCCGGGTTGTTGTAAGGTTCCCCCATCTATTACTGTTCTGCCATTCGTTAATACCAATGAGTCTTTCTTCGAAGGAGTCATTCTTTCGAGCCCTGTTTCATAATAAATTTTTACATTTTTGAGTGGCACATTGTTTTTAAAAACAGTTACCTCAAATTTTGCGGTTTCTCCTGTTTTGTAAATCCAGTCATCATGATCGGGAGACACGATAATTTTTATGAAGCGTTCTGTTTGTGCCTGTACCTGGAAAGAATTGCAAACAGCAACTATAAGCAGCAAGATTAAATAAAAAGATTTTTTGTTCATGTAAATTTATTTTGAAAAGGTAATTATTGCGATTGATTCTATGCTTAGTTTTTCTTAAGCCAGGTTGTTACTTCACCGCCTGCCTGGCTGGCATCTGCATAAGGTACCAGGATAATATTTTCCGGCTTACCATCTGCTATAACATTTACCCTGTAGGCTTGTGTGCCAATCCAATTCTTTGGCAATACCGGGCTTGCATTTTGCAGTTTAAAATCTGAGGTTATGTTTATGTTTCCAGCGGCGATGGTATTAACTGTTTTATCATATACCAACACTTGCGGTCCACGTTGAAATGCAACGGAGCCGGGATAGCTGATGTTTCCATCTAATAATTTTACAGGCATGGAGAAACTTACAGCAATTACATCTCCTTTCTTCCAGGTTCTGCGGACTAATAAAATGTCGTTGGCAGTTTTCTTTTGTGCTATGCCATTCACTTTTACTGTAAAATCCTGTGCCCAATAAGGTTTACGCAACGCTATTTCAAAGGCTGTTGCTGATGATGGGTTAACCTGGATGGTAACATTACCGTCTTCCGGAAAAATTGTTTTTGTGGCGAATTCAACCCTTGTTTTTTTTGCATCAGAAAGCGTGCTTGTATAAACGCCCGGCTGGTAAAAAAGAAAAGACGGGTCGCCATTTATTTTACCATTTGTAAAAAGCGGCACCATTGCAATGCCCCTTGGCACACTCGACATACAGCAGGTGATATTACAACCGTAGCCTTTTTTTCCCATCAGTGGCGTATAGTAGCTTACGCATCCCGTTTGCGGATTTTCGGCTCCCGTTAAATGATTGTACACCGTACGTTCCAATTCATTCACGTATTCCATTTTACCGAAAATACAAAGCAGGTTATAATTCAGTTGCAACCAGGTGGTAGTTACACAACCCTCGCCCATATTATCTTTCGCAGAAGCTGGTAATACATGGTTGTCCTGGAAATGCTCGAATGAACTGGTGGTACCGGTAATGTATAAACGATTTTCCGTGATGTCTTTCCATGCGGCCAGCACCGGCGCTAAGAATTTTTTATCTGCAGTGACCCTGTATAATTTTACCATTCCCACCAGGTTGGACAGCATTTCATAAGCTTTGGCATTGGCCGTTTTATCAACCCGGCCAATAGAATCAAGTGTGGTAATGATGCGGGGGCCATTTTTACCATCGAAACTGGTGGTGATATAGTAACAAAAGTCAAGGTATTTTTTATTGCCGGTAAACAGGTAAAGGTCGGTCATGGGATCCAATACACTGGTGGCAGCCATGCCTACATGCGTGCCGGCTGCGATGATATCTTTTTGTCCCTGGCCTGTTCCGAATGTTGCACACAATAAATCACCGGCCTTTTGCGCTGCAAGTAATGCAGGCTTGAAACCAGACATTTGATAGTAGCTAAGCAACCCAATGATATTGTATTTATGGCTCCATACATCCCAACTGGTCCAATGACTTGCAGCCTCATAAGTACCCAGGTAACCATCGCTTAATTGCGATGCAATTAGTTGCTGGGCTGTACGGTCTATTTGTATTTTTAGTACAGGATCCGGTGTATTTTGATAGCTGTTGCAGGCAGCTTCTAAAAACTTGCCTGCATGTTCTCCTATCCATGGGTGTACCCCTGGCTTATTGATATAACCAGCCAGTAAAGCAGTTTCATCTACTTTATACAAACGAAGTTCTTTATTGGCCTTCAACCTTGCACCGAGCCAACCATCAATTTTTTGACCGCTAAGAAGAGCGGGGCTGAAATATTCTTTTACTTTGTTTGCTATAGGAGCCGGCGTGTTTTTATACTTAATATCTATGTACCCATATTCAGCATTCCAATCCCCTGTGTAATTGTATTCCGGTATTGAAAGGGTATAGGTTATTTTCAAAGACGGAACGGGTGATTGAAACCGAAAATCGAATTTGTTGATTCCCGGTTGCAGGTTTATTGCTTTTTGAAGGGATGATAATTTCTCATTATTAAAATCATAAAAGCTTGCAACAATAGAGGCGTTTACTGTCTTTACAGACTTGTTTTCTACCATGCAATTGTACACAACTGCGTTATTGGGTACTGGTTCTTTTGGGGTAGTGCCTTCCTGGGCAGAAGAAAGAATAAATACATTGCCGGGTTTGGCAGCGGCAATTGTTTGTTGCTCGCCAACCGAACAAATATCGCCCCAATGACTGATGCGTATGGCTATTGTGTTTTCCTTGTCCCATAAAATATCCCTTTCGTTTAACAGGTAAACTCTTTTTAAATCACCTGAAATGGTTTTACCGATTAGTTTTCCATTAAGGTAGGTTTCGTCTTCCTGTTTAATTCTTCCAAAGCTGAGGGCAAGGGCGCCTGCTTTATCTAGTTCATTTTTTAAAGCAGAAGGAATCATTATTTTTTTCCTGAGCCATACAAACTTTTCACCTTTGGGCAATTCGTTTTTGGTCCATTTTATACGGGCTGTTTCAATTGTCGTCCAGTTGGCATCATCGTAAGCAGGGGCGGCATATGCGGGGTCATCCCCAAATTTATAAGTCCATGTACCTGTAAACGAAATGCTTTGCGCAGTAATACCTGTTGCAATAAAAATAAGGCAAATCAGGAAATTTATTTTTTTCATAACATCGATATTTAAAAGTGTTGCATTTGTTTTAATACTAAAATTTCTTGTTGGTTTATGAATTGAACTGATTGTTATTACTTATACTTCGTAAGGGATAAATTAGTGAGTTTGTATTTGCTGCTTATTGATAAAATGTACAAGAGTGCGACGCCAATAAAGCAAAATTGAAAAACTACTGTCGGGTTCATAAAAAAAGACTTCACTATTTTATCCCTAATTGACTATAACTTAACTTAAAAATTGTGTACTTATCATGGGTCACTCACCAGCTATTTTAATTATTTGCCAATATGATCAACACAATACCTGCAAGGTACAATAACAACATGCCGTATAAATTTCGATAAGTTTTTGGAGATGCTTTTGCAAATTCTTTCCAAATAAATATTCCCCAGATAGCGGCAATAATGGTGGCTCCCTGCCCAAGGCCATAAGATATGGCGGCCCCGGCTTTACCGGAAGCAATGATATTAAAAGACATCCCAACATGCCAGATGATACCACCGAGGATACCAATCAAATGATCTTTAGCCGAACCGTTGAAATAGTCTTTGATACTTAACCGGGTGCCTGCAAATGGAAAGCGCATCAACAACCCGTTGAACAGGAAGTTACTTGCCACTACACCCACGGCAAAGAATACGAGTGCCGTGTACGGCGTTAATTTACCTGCTTCCGGAAAATCAAAATCGTTTACCATAGAAGCCGCAACATACCGGTAGAAAAAGCCCATCAATATACCGGCTACAACAGCCAGCACAAGGCCCTTTACGGAAAAAGTAGACTGGCCCTTATTCACCTGTTTATAAGCATTGGCATTGATGAGGATTGCGACTGCAATTAATGCAACGCCGCTAAACAACAGGATAGCATTGCCCTGTGGATTGCCTGAGTAATTTACGATTACCCCTAAGATCAATGCAATGCCAATGCCCACCGGGAAGGCAACCGACATGCCGGCCAAAGCAATGGCCGCCACCAATAAAATATTGGCAAGGTTAAAAACAACTCCGCCAACAAAGGCTGAAATAAGTGAAGAGTTATCCGCCTGTTTAATGTCTTCTATAAACGGCCGGCCTGTGGTGCCCTGGCTTCCCAAAGTGAATGCAATAATCAGGGACAAGATTAAAATACCAAAGGCATAATCCCAGTAAAATAATTCGAACCGCCATTTAGCGGAACTGAGCTTGGTGGTATTGGCCCAGGAGCCCCAACAAAGCATAGTGATAAAGCAAAATAAAATTGCTGTGGTATAAGATTGAATGATGAACATTATTGAAGTTTTAAAATTGTTTTGTATCTACCTGGTTGCGAAAGGGCGCAGATGATTGTGCACCCATTTTGGTAACGGAAATGGCCGCTGCACGGCAGGCAAATGCGGCTGCTTCTTTCCATGATTTATCTTCTGACAACGCCACAACCAGTGCCCCGTTAAACACATCCCCGGCGGCTGTTGTATCAATTGCTGCTACTTTTTCGGTTGCGATCATCTCCTGCAAACTACCGGCAGAAACATAAGCGCCCCTGCTGCCCATTGTAATGATAACGTTTAAAACCCCTCTTGCTTTTAAAACATCTGCCGCCTGCCGGGCTGTGGGTTCATCATTTACAGCAATGCCGGTAAGCAACTCAGCTTCGGTTTCATTTGGTGTAATTAAAAAAAGGCCCTGGTACACAGCGGCCGGGATATCTGCAGCCGGTGCTGGATTTAGCACCAATTTTTTTTGATGCATACGGGCATACTCCGAAAGAAATTCAAGGGTTGCCAATGGGGTTTCCAGTTGAGTTAAAAAATAACCTGCTGTTGCTAAAACAGTTTGGGCATTCTCCAGGTCAGATGCAGCAAACATTGCATTGGCGCCCTGTGCTACCACAATCTCATTTTCTCCTTCTGCATTTACCGTAATTAACGCAACACCTGTTGGAGCACTTTCAGTTTGAACGATCTGGTGTACATTGATGCCTTCTTTGCGGTAATGCCTGATTGCGTTATCGCCAAAAAGATCTGCTCCCAGTTTGCAGATAAAAGTTACATCTGCACCCAAACGTGCTGCCGCTACCGCCTGGTTGGCCCCTTTGCCTCCCTGGAACATAAAGAAATCACCACCCAAAATGGTTTCACCCGGTTTAGGAAACCTTGTTGTTTTTAATACCATATCGGTATTGGAACTTCCTGCAACTACAATGGATGCTTTCATTTTCTATAATTTTTACAATCTATAATTATCGTTTCCTATTTAAAAGATAACCTGGCCCAGGTGGAAAAAATTGCCTTTAATGTTGTACCATTTTGATACTACCTACAGCAAACCATTTTATTCATTACCACCTATAATATTTCAACAATTACCACCAATGCGTCATTGCCTGGCTCCATTACACCTGTTTCTTCTACCAGGCATGGCTTACCGGAAATATCCGCATTCATATTTGTTTCTGCTGCGCCATGCAAAATTGTGCGCATGGTATTGATCCCATCCTGGCTTGCATAAGCTGTCCATAAAGAATAGGGATTCGTAGTTAAAACATCTGTCAAAGCGGCCTGGTCTTTTATACGCCAGATACCATTTTCCGCTGCTGACAAGCCATGCATCCCTGAAACAACAGGGCGGTTATTATCGGCGCTTCTAATGGCCCCCGAAATAACCGAACTCCATACATAAGCCTGGTGATAATTTTGTAATTCTTCCATTACATCACATTCATTGCCAAAATCCCATGCTACAATCGCTTCCTGATTCTTGAGCCGGTTTATAAAACTGGTTACAAATTTTTGCTGCCATAATAAAGATTCAGGATCTGTTAATATATTTTTCCCTTCCAATGCAGGGGGAACATATAATTGTCCGATCATCCATCCGGTGATTAAACCAACTACTAACTTCAGGTTGTACTTTTTTGCAAGAATGGCAACTGTTTCAAAATGCTGCAATTGTAATTCGCTCATACCATTTTGTCCCGCTACTGTAAGTGGCAAAGGTTCGTCTTTAAAGAAGATATATTTTTTAGAGCCCCCACCCGAGTATATCTGGTGTATGGGTTGAAAATCGGGCCATAGTGGAAACACCCGTAAATATTTTATTCCATTCTCTGAAAGCTGTTTGAAATCCGCTTCAATTACTTCAGGCTTCCAATTGCTACACATGTGTGTGCCTGCGTGAGATGCCCAATAATTAAAGCCAACCATAAATGTACCGGGCTTTGCAAAAGTATTATCCTGTGCGGATAAGTGTACTGTGAACATAAACAGTACAATGCCAATAAGGATAACTTTAAAATAATTTGTATTGATACACATAATTATTTGATTTGATAATAAAAATAGAAATACCACCGAATTCCTGAATTTTTAGACTTCTGAAACCAATGCCGGGATTTATTTTCATTCAACCAACGGCACTATTTAAATGGCAGTGCTGTATAGTGGCATTACTTTGCAATTTGCATTGACGGTTCTTTTTACAATCTTTATGCTCTTTAATTAAATATAGCCAACCTTTATTGGGTTGGCTATATTTATCGTTGACATCAATAAGGTGGAACGAATATTAAACTCCTAAGCATATAATTGGTTTTTCAATATCATCAAATTGGTAGTTTGCTAATGAGGGATAACAGTTGAGTACGCTGCCCACCTACTACCAATGCTTTAAGATTACTTATTTATACTTAAATATTGAAATAAAACAACGTCATCCTACCACATTGGATTTTGAATCAGCCCGGCAGAAATATTCAATTCCCCCTGTGGTATTGGGTAAAAATACATTTTGGGTTCAAAAACTCTTGTTTCAACTACAAATGGTGCATATGTAAAACTTGTACCGGCTACAGTTGCTTCTACGCCCCGCAGCGGGCCTCCCAATGTAGCGGGAGCAATCATCCAGCGGCGTACATCCCATGCCCGGTGATCTTCAAACGCAAACTCCACTCTTTTTTCATTGCGGATTTTTTCACGCATTTCTACTTGAGATAAGCCAGCAGGCAGTGGAGGCATTGCTACCCCTGTTCTGGTACGTACTTTATCTACATAAAATTTAATATTCGCATTTCCGGGTTCGTATTCATTCAATGCCTCTGCATAGTTCAGGTACATTTCCGGTAGTCTGAAAAATATCCAGCTATGCGTCGCCCGTTGATTGTTAGAACGGTTTAATGATTCATTTACATATTTACGCAAATAATACCCGGTTTTTGTGGCATTGAGAATGGGCTTACCATCTCTTCCACCTGTATACATTTCTGCTACTAAAGGTGGGGTCCTAATTATACCCGGTATAGCATAAGCAAAATTATTGACCAATACGGTTGTAAACAAACGGGGATCTCTTGCTAAAGCTCCAGTGGTGGCGTATGGATTAGCAGCATGTGCAGGGTTGTTCCAGTCAAATTTAATACTGGTTGTGGCATTTACTTTTATTTCATAAGCATCTACAAGGTCCTGTGATGGAGTGGTACTACCTATACCGCCAAAGCCTACCGGCAAATTGGCTGTTTCAAAACTGTTGCTTGTAGTCGCCCGCCTGGTGAAAATGATTTCTGTATTATTAAATGCCCTGAATAAAGTGGAATAATTATTAAACATACCATAACCTGTTCCGGGTAGGTCAATTACCTCCTTTGCTGCGTCGGCGGCGGCTTTCCAACGGGCCGTTCTATCGCCTGCAGGCATTGAAATTAATAAAGGTTGTGTAAAACCTGCAGCCCAGGATGGATTGTTATATAAATCGCTGGCGGCATACAGTAGTACCCTGGCTTTTAAAGCAAGTGCGGCTCCTTTTGTTGCCCTTCCAAGATCCGTACCATTTGTTACGGTAAATATTACAGGCAAATTATTGGCCGCCGAATCGCATTCGCTCACAATAAATTGCACACATTCCTCAAAGGTATTACGCTTTACATCGGGTATATCCTTATCCGAAAGTGGACTGGTCATTATGGGAACACCACCGTATCTTTTAATGAGTTCAAAATAAAAGAAAGCTCTTAAAAACCTTGCTTCATATTTAAACCGCTTTATTTCGTCCAGATAATTATTATAAACAACTTGCTGAGAAGGATCCAATTTAAATTGATCAAGGTTTATGTTATCGGTAGAAATGAGCAGGACATTCGCTCTTCTTATACCTCTAAAAAAACCGCCCCACACATTGTTTGGGTTATTGATGGCATTCCAACTGCCGTTATTAAAACTTTGTATGCTGCTTGTTTCACTTGTATGTTCGGCTTCATCCGTAGCAGAGGCGAGCATAGCCCCATCAACATCCTGAAAACCTTCCCGCAGCTCTACATAAGCTCCATTTAAAAGGCTACGGACACTGCTGATATTGCTTTCAACCAGGTCTTTGTTTAGATCGGTTTTAATTTCCCTATCCAACTTTTGGCAACCTGCAAAAAGAAAGAGGATAATTGCGCCTAAGTAATATATTTTATTTTTCATGGCTGTTTTTTAACTAATTAAAATTGAATTCTTGCTCCCAAAGCTATTGTTCTTAATGATGGATATCCTGTACCCAATGTTTCAGTATTGCCATATGCAATATGATCCAAAGAGAAAAGGTTAGTGCCAGTGAGAAATAAACGGGCCTGTTGCAATTTGATTTTATTTATTAATTTTTTTGTAAACGAGTATCCTATTTCCACACTCCGCAATTTGATAAAACTGCCATCATGCTGGTAGAAAGAAGAATACCTGTAATTGTTTAGGTTATCATAAGCCGACAATCTTGGAAAAGTAGCTGTGGCTGCGGTCTGCGGTGTCCATCTTTCCAAAGCGATTACACCTGCCTGTCCATTATTTTGAAAAGGCCTGAACTGACTGGAACCTAAATAAACCGTGGTGCCAGTAACTCCCTGTATTACTATATCCAGATCAAACCCTTTATATCTTAAACCTGTGTGAAGGCCTGCTGTTAATTCGGGTAAACCTGTGTTTCCGATGGGTTGGTTATCGTTTGCGTCAATAATACCATCCGGTACACCTGCCGGTCCGCCTATATCCTGGTATTTAACGTCGCCAGCTTTCACTACCAAACCAAAGGGTGTGGGGCTTGTACTGGCTTCAACATCGGTTGCAAACAAACCCAATGCCCTTAATCCAAAAGGTTGTCCAATTCTTCTTCCCTCGGTTAGCCTGGCTTTGTTCACTTGTATTTCTCCACCATTGTAAACGATTTTATTGCGGGCATAAAAAATATTAGTCTCCACAAAAAATTGTAACTGGCTTTTTTCTTCATTCCTATAGCGCAAAACTGCCTCAAATCCTTTATTGTTTACCTTACCTTCATTAAGATTTGGCAAAGCGGTATAGCCAAGATAAAGCGGTATTGTACGGGTGGGTGTGATTAAAATGTCATACCTGTCCTGGTTAAAAACGTCTAACGTAAAATCGAGGCGATTAAAGAAAGTAGCTTCAATGCCAATATTTGCTTTGGTTTCTTTTTCCCATGTTACATCTGGATTTGCTAAAGCACCTTCAGAGAGTGAAGCCGTTCCGGTTGTTGCTGTACCAAAATAGTAGGAATCACCATAAGTATAATTTTGGTTGTACAGAAATCTTGCACCTCCAATTTCGTCATTGCCCACTAACCCGTAAGATGCCCTTAATTTTAAAAATGTAATTATTTTATTATTTTGTAAAAAGCTTTCGTTAGATGCTATCCAGCCAACAGAAGCTGCAGGAAAAAAGCCATAGCGATTGCCTGGTGCATAATTCTCTGATCCCATATAAGCCATAGAAAATTCTGCTATGTATTTAGTATTGTTTACATAAGTTAAACGGCCTCCGCCCCCATTGTTTTTATAAGCAAGGCTAAGATTGGACGCCCCACCTGAAAAAATGTCGCTTTTGTCAATCGTAGCATTATCAGAATTAAACATGGCCAGTGCGTAAATATCGTGTTTGCCAAAAACACGGTGATAATTTAAGAACCCCTGTATTGCATAGTTCCTGCTTTGACCAAGATTAGGTTCTGATCCAACTAAAGAACTAGTTTGCCCGATTTTGCTTGAATATACTGTATCCCCTGCTGCATTTTTTGAGACTGCAAACCTTTCTATGCCTTTTGTTTTATTTGAACCAGAAGTAAAAAAGTTATTTACACTTACGACTGTAGATGCGCTTAAACCCTTTGTTATCATGCTTAAGTCGTAACTGAGCCTGAAAGAAGATTGTAAGGTGCGGCCATTTGATTCGGCATAACCTGTTTTTAATAAACTTGAATAAGGGTTAACATAACTAGCGTTTACCTTGGCCCCATAGGTACCATTTGGATTGATGACAGGAAAGGCATTGGATGGTATTGAAGCCAGTTGCCCAAAAATACCGCCTGTAGTAAGTGATCCCGGATTGCCTTTATCTTCTACCGAGCCGCCCAATAAAAGCGTAGCAGAAAGTCTTTTAGTTAAATTAACATCAATATTGGCCCTGAAATTGAACCTGTTATATGTTGAATTCCGGCTCTCCTCATCCATATCGCCAAAATTTTTATACAACCCCTGGCTTGAAATATTGTTAAGCATTACAAAATACTTTGCAGTGGTATTGCCGCCTCTTAAACTTAAATTGTAATTGGCTACAGGTGCTGTTTTACGCAGTACTTCATCGTACCAGTTTACATTGGGATGAAAATAAGGGTCGCTGCCATTTTGATAGGCTGTTATTTCATCAGCGGTGTATAAAGGTGCTTTTCCATCGTTTGCTAATGCTTCGTTGTACAAGCTGGCATAATTAGCAGCATCTAAAAATTTAGGCAACCTTTCGGCCTGGGAAAAGCCCTGCTGAGTACTAAAATTTATCTGCAATGGAGCTATTCTGCCCCTTTTGGTGGTAACCAATATTACCCCGTTTGCTGCCCGGCTACCGTAAATTGCCGTGGCGGATGCGTCTTTCAACAGCGATATTTCTTCTATTTCCTCGGGCACCAGTTGAGAATAATCTCCCATAAAACCGTCAATAATAATCAAAACGTTATTACCGGGGCCAAAGGTATTATTACCTCTTGCGTTAATGGAAGGATTATTATTGCCCGGTTCATTCCCTCCCTGCATTACAGTGAGCCCGGATAATCTCCCGTAAAGCGTGGCGCCTAAATTTGTACTAAATGTTTTTTGCAATTCCGCTCCCTTTATGGTTGAAATAGCGCTGGTTACCAACTTTGTTTTTTGTTGGCCAAATCCAATATTAACAACCTCGCTGTCAGCAACAATAATTGTTGAGGAATCGCTGGTATTTTGGGCAATGATAAATTGACTGGTTCCTGCATAAAAGAGGATTACCAACAATATTTTTTTATAGGTTTTTTGCATGGTATTTGTCTTAAATTCTTTGATATAAATATGGCAAAATATATAATAGCATAAATGGTGATAATATTTTATTACCAACCCGGGTTTTGCACCAGTTTACCCTTTAATACTTCGTTTAAATCGAAAGGGTGCAGGTACATGTTTTTGTTGAAATTACGTGTCTCGAAGCTGTAGGGCAGGTAGCTAAATGTTGTAGCCGTAAGCTTGGTAATGGTAATACCGTACATGGCTCCTTTCATTACACCGTCATTTTCTGCTATCAACCAACGCCTGATATCCCAAAAACGATGATCTTCAAAAACCAGCTCCAATGCCCTCTCATTTCGAACCCTTTCTCTAAACTGGCTTTGTGAAAGACCTAACGGCAAATTGGGCATACCAGAACGAAGCCTTATGCGGTTTACTGCATCGTAAGCAGAAGTGGGCATATCAGGTGGTATTGTTGAAGCCACACCAGGGCCTTCAGCTTCATTCAGCGCTTCTGCATAATTGAGGTAAAATTCATTTAGCCTGTATAATGGTATTGAGGCAACCACATTACCACCACCAACGGCTTCTGCATAAGGCTTTGCCATCCAGGCGCCACCAAAACATCCGCGAGCATGAGTGCCACCAGTAAAAGTTTGTATTATTGGATGGTTTGCATCCCACCTTGAAAGATTATACCCAATAGATTGTTTAAACCGTGGATCCAGGGAAGCATATTTTTCTGACAGGTCGTTGCCACCGGCATCATTCCAAACCACCACATTACCGAGCGTATCTTCGTACTTTTTTACAAAATTGAGGGTTACCGATGTACCGCCATAAAAACCACCCATAGCTACAGGCATAACATGTTGCCAGGGAAAGCCAAATCTGCTTGTTGCACCCATTGTTTTATCTGCGATAATTATTTCTGCATTGTCCTGTCTTTCCCAACTCACCCTATAATTACCGTTTGCCCTATTTACCAGGGTTGGTTTTCTATTTGCAGGCACATCAATTAAAGCTGCGCCCGCTAAAGCTGCCTGGTCCAAAACTTCTTTTGCGGCATCAGCGGCAAGTTTCCAACGGTTATTATCGGTATTGCCATAGCAAATCAATTTGTTGTTGGCAGCATCTGCCATGCTTAAATAAGGGGTGCTGGTATTAAATATAGGGCTAGCGGCATACAATAATGTTCTTGATTTTAATGCCAGAACAGCCAGTTTGGTGGCCTTGCCCCTTTGAGTAGCCGGGTAAGAAACAGGCAAATCAATTATTGCTTCATCACAATCTTTTAAAATGGCTGCCACAGATTCGGCAAGGGTAGACCTTGGTTCAACGGCATCTGCAGAATTTGCATAGCGCTTTAAAACAACCGGGAAACCGCCATACCTTTTAAACAATTCAAAATTTTGAAGTGCCCTAAAAAATTTCGCTTCGGCTTTTACCTGCTTTTTAAAAGCCTCATCAGCAGCAGGATCTGTTACAGCGTCTATGCGTTCTAATAATATGTTAGCTATTCTTATGGCTTTCCACCGGGCATAATACCGGTAATCTTCGCTTGGTATAATATTAGTAGGCAAAATACCCGCATTATTCCAGGCATTTACAAATTGAAAAGTAGCTTCATTCTTTCCTTCGTCTGTGGCAGCAGCTAATGTACCAATTTGTGTGACCGAAGAACCCGTAGAGGGATTTGAGGCTATAGCTGAATTTAATCTTCCGGGCAGCATAGAAAACATACCATACTCATATAGAGTAGATACATAAGCTTCTACATTTTGCCGGGTAGAGAAAACGATGTCTTCTGTTACATCTACCCCGGGGGCTTTATCTAAAAAATCTTCAAATTTTTTACATCCTGTGGTAAAGATTACGATACTAATGATGGTGCTTATTGCAATTAATTTTTTCATTCCCTAATTGTTTTAAAAGTTGAGATTAAGGCCCAGGTTAATAGTTCTTACCAATGGGTAAGGAAGGCTGTTACCACTCGTTGGCGGGTTTTCGGGATCTATACCTTTGTAAACCTTACTAAAGGTGTACAGGTTATTGGCATTTACAAAAACCCTGGCGGAACTAAGGCCCACTTTTTTGATAATTGGGTTATCGTAAGTATAGCCAACTTCCACATTTTTTAACCGTAAATAACTGGCATCTGCTAAAAAGTAAGTGGAGGATTGATAATTACTTGTGATACCACTGTTGGAACCAGCACTAAATCTTGGGAATTTTATTACCTGGCCTGCCAGGAATTTTTCTTCCGTCCAGCTATCTAACAGGTAATTAACTGCTCCCGACGCAGGATTATCAATAAAAGCAGTGGTAAAACGCCTGGTATAGTTAAGTGATACATTGCTTACTCCCTGGAACAATACAGACATGCTAAATCCTTTATAAGAACCTACCATAGAGAAACCATAGGTAATTTCCGGTACGTTGGAATAACCAATAGCCACCTGGTCAAAATTATCTATTTTTCCATCGTTGTTATAATCTATATACCTGACATCGCCGGGTTGTATCTTATTGTTTTGCAAGGCATAAACGGGTCTTTTTGGGTCGTTTATTTCCTCCCAGGTATTATACAGTCCCTGGTCTATAAAACCAAAGTACTGACCAAAACGCTGACCGGTACGAGCCTGGTATGCATATATGGGTGCTACTTCATCCTGGTATAATATTTTATTGCGTGCAAAAGAATAATTGCCTTTTAACTGGTAATTAAATTTGCCGAAATTATCATTAAGGGTAAGATCCAGTTCATAGCCCCTGTTTTGCATTTTACCTAAATTCTCGGGTGGAATTGCCACACCAATTATAGATGATATAGTTTGCCTGTTGGCAAGTATATTGTTCCTTTTTTCATTAAATAAGTCTACGGCAAGGGTAATTTTCTTTTTCCAAAAACCCATTTCTATACCAAGGTTTGTTTTCATGGCACGTTCCCATGTTAAATCAGGATTACTTGACCGGCCTTCTACAACGCCGCCCAGCAAATTATACGCAGTGGCTGTTTCGCCGAAACGTGAGCCGCCACCAAAAGTCCATGCTGTAGATCTATACAGAAAACGATTGTTGGAAGAGAGGAAGTTAGATCCAATCTGATCGTTGCCTACCTCGCCATAAGATCCTCTGAATTTTAAGAACCCGATGATATTATTTTTTGGAAAAAACTTTTCATCAGAAGCTACCCATCCTAAAGAAAATGCAGGAAAAATGCCAAATCGGTTGCCCGGGGCAAAGTTTTCGGTGCCATTATAAGCTACATTTACCTCCGCTAAATAACGACTCTTATAATCATAAGTAGCACGGCCAACATAGCTTTGGTATCCATTAGGCACCAGGAATGTAAAATCGGGATCTATGCTTTTTAATTGGTTGTACAACAATAAACCGGTTACATTGTGGTTACCAAATTTCCTTTTATAGTTAATGCCCATTTCTGCTGTAATTCTCCTGTTTTTATCAATGCTTTCACTAAAGAGATATTGTGCATCGGTGCCTTGTGGCAGGTACGCTATTGTTCCATCTGGCTGCCTTACCGCTAAGTAATTAAGTACGGTAGGCGTGCCTGCCTTCCTGTTTATAAAACGCTGGCTATTGAAGTTTTGGTACGATAAATTAACATGTGTTGTGAGGCCCCTGGTAATAAAATCAAGATCATGATCAAACCGCAAAGAACCGTTTAAAAAATTACGGTATTCCCTTCGGTAACCTGGTTCGTATAAACTGCTTATAGGATTATTACCTGGCAGGCTCAGTACCACTATTTTCCCATCTACAACGCCAGGGGTAAGCGTAGGGTTTGATGCGTCAATACTGTTAATCATTCCTCCTGTATTTGCTGCGCTACCAGACCGTTGTTCGGTTTGGGAAGACATATCAACCGCCACCTTAAAGCGTTTTGTTACATTAAAATTGAGGTTGGAGCGGAAATTATAGCGTTTAAATTTTATCTGTGCATCATATTCAGGGTTAAGATTGGTACTATTGAACAAACCTTCCTGGTTAAAAAGGCCTACGGAAACTGAATACCGTACTTTATCGGTTCCTCCACTTATATTTAAGTTATGCTGCTGCTGCGAAGATGATTTTTTTAACAACAGTTTGTACCAGTCAACGTTAGGGTAAAAAACAGGATCCTCACCCGATTTATATTTATCAAGATCAGACTGTGAATATCGCGGCATGTACACGCTGCCGTTAACATACGAATCGCCTTTAAGCGCCTGGTTAAAGGAATTGGCATAATCGTAACTATTCATTTGTGACCGTATGGCCGTAAAGCTTGTAATGGCATTGTTAAAAGTATAGGAAACTTTTGCGGGGCCCACTTTACCTCTTTTGGTAGTAATGATTAAAACGCCATTTGCACCCCTTATACCATAAACAGCAGTACTGGAAGCATCTTTTAAAATAGTAACATTTTCAATTTCGTTGGCATCAATATTATTATAATTATCTACCTGAATTCCATCTACCAAAACCAATGGCTCCTGGCTGCCGTTAAAAGTACCCACACCACGTATTCTTAAGGTAGATTGATCATTACCTGGTTCGCCGCTTGCCTGTGAAGCAAACAAACCTGGCAAACGCCCTACGAGTGAGTTACTAATGTTAGCTGCCGGCGATTGAACAAGCAATGCACCCTTCATTGATGTCTGGGCTCCGGTATTGCTGATTTTTTTTTGCGTACCATACCCTACCACCACTACTTCATCCATGTCCTGGTTGATAGTTACGAGCGATACAGCCACTACATTTTTTTGCCCAACAGTAATTGTTTTAGAAATGTGCCCTATAGCACTGATCACTAATAAGGCTTTTGCATCACGTACAGTTATGTGAAAACTGCCCGATTCATTTGTAGCCGTACTGTTAGCAGTGCCTTTTTCATTTACGGTAGCACTTTGTAAGGGTTGATTTTTTTCATCGGTAATTATACCGGAAATTTTTAACTGGCTTTTTACCTGGGAAGAAATGAGGAGAAAAAATAGCGCAAAGCCAATACACCTCATAATGGTTAGTTTTTTATTCATACAGTTATTTTTATATTCATTAATGTTGAATACGCAATCAATAATATTGTAAATAGACAACTTTTTTATGTTATTACCAATTTTTTGTTAATGATTTTAATCAGTTATGCGAATCTCGTTTATCATCTAAGCTGAAGCATTACTGTTATCATCAAAGCTGGTAAATACAAAAAACACTACATATTTTATCACGGTAATATTTACATTCACAGAGCAAAGCAATTTATATGGTAGTTTCCTGTTGATGCAGTTATTCAGTAACTAAGGCCAAGTTGTTGGTTTAACAACAGTCTATCCCAATAAATTCTAGCTTTCTTAATCAATTTTTTATCATCATATACTAAGCGCATCGCACCTGGTATAATAAAAGTTTTTCCGGTTGGCTGAATTATATTTCCGGTAGCAGGATCATAAGATGGATTGACCATAGTGCCAACTACAGTTTCCCAGGAAGCAACTTCGTTACCCTGAATAACGAACCCTTCGTTTTTAAACTGAAAACATGGGTAGGTTTCAAACAACAATGTGAAAAATTCCCTGAGTTTATCTTTTTTAAGGGGTACTACATTTTGGGGCTGATGCACAACAGCGTTGTCAGCAAACAATTTAAGAATCCGATCAATGTTATGTGAATTGCAGGCATCCAGCCAATTATTTAATTCTTTTTTTGTAACCATATGCTAAAATTTTAATTATGTGGCTAATTTGTGGTAAACTGGTTAAACGGGTGTATGATGAGTAAATAATCAAGTAAAGATGTTTAACTGGAAAGCTTTAAAATTCAATTATTCTACTACAAAATTATAACAGGAAGTGTAGGTAATATGGGGGGTATTTAACTATAAAAAGGGGGTAGACTCGTAAATTTTTTGATGGCTGGTTTATTTTTAAAGTAATCGCCGGGCATTGCATATATGCATTCCTGCATTTGTTTTTTTAAGAGTTCTTTTCATCATTAAACCTGTAAGTAGAGTTGCTTAGAGACTTTCTATACTTTTTTATATAATCTGATGGATTGAGCTGGAATAATTTAAAAAATTGCTGACGGAAATATTTAATATCATTTATTCCAACCTGAAAGGCAACTTCATTTACATTGGTGGGGGTATTAATTAACAACTCTGCGGCTTTGCGTAAACGAATAAACCGGATAAATGAATTTATAGATTGGCCCGAAACTGCCTTCACCCTTTTGTATAAATTAGAGTGGCTCATTCCAATTTCTGCAGCGAAAATCTTAATATTAAAAGTATCGTTACCAAGATTGTTTTCAACAATTGAAATACATAAATCTATAAACGCTTTGTCTTCCCTGGATATTTTGAGCGTGTTCTGCCTATGGGTGATTTCATTAAAAAAATATTGCTGAAGGTTATTACGGTTTTGGAGAATTGAATTGACCCTTGCCAGTAATAATTCTTTTTCAAAAGGTTTGTTGATATAATCATCCGCCCCGCACTCAATACCTCTTAGCCTGGCTTCCTCGCCGGAGCTTCCTGTCAGTAAAATAAACGGGATGTGCTTTAATTCCATATCAGTTTTAACCAGCCTACAAAGATCAATGCCATTTACACCCGGCATTCTAATATCACTTATAATAATATCCGGCTGAAACTGCCTGGTCATCTTTAATCCATCATCTCCATTATCTGCCTGTTGTATTTTGAATGAATGATTAAATATTTTTACCAGGTAGTTCCGTATCTGCTCATTATCATCAATTACCAACATCACCATCTTATCTGATACCACTGGTACATCATTGTGATTGACAACAACAGGAATGTTACCGGTTATTTCCGGTTCTTCAACCAGTTCGTCGAGAAAGGAAGATTTTTGTTCCGATCCAAAGAAAATCCCAACATCCTCAAAATGGGCATTGCCTTTTAACAGTCGAAAAGTAAAAATGGTACCCTTATTAATCGTTGTTGTATAGTTAATGGTTCCTTTATGAAGTTCGATAAATTTTTTTACCAGGTACAAACCTATTCCAAACCCTTTTTTTGATTTTATACCATACCCCTGCACCTGGTAAAACTTTTCAAACAGGCTGGAGCCCACTTCCGGGGGAATACCAGCACCATCATCTTCTACAGATAGTAAAACCTCCTGCGCTGTTTGGGTTATTTTTACCGATACCTTTCCGTTTTTTGCAGTATATTTCATTGCATTGGAGATTAGATTAAATAAACAAACCTCCATCTTTTCCCTATCCGCATACAGTGATATTTCTTCATCTGCACAAATAAATTCATACTGCTTATCCTTGCTTAGTGCCTGTTGTACGAAACACAAAAAAACCTCTTTACATAAAACTGCAAAATTCAACAGTTCAATTTGAAGGCCAGCGGTTTCATTTTCGGCTTTCCTAAATAACAACAATTGGTTTACAAGGCTCATCAACCTCTTTGCATTTCTATAAATAATATTGAGATCATTTTCAGGCTCCTTGATATCCTGTTTATTAAGAAGATCCTTTATTGGATTGATGATTAAGGTTAGCGGCGTTCTAAACTCATGGGCGATATTGGTAAAAAAAGACAGCTTTCTTTCATTGAGTTCTTCTTCTTTTTTAACCTGTAAATCAGCCAGTATAATTTTAAATTTTAGATCTTCCCGGTTTTTTTTATACCAGGCATACAGATAGAAAATGCCTGCAATGGTTAAAGAGTATAACAGGTAAGCCCACCAGGATCTGTACCATGGCGGTAAAATAATTATTTTTAACAATTGAGTTTCCTTGCCCCACACTCCCCAAACATTGGTTGTTTTAACGTTAAAATAATAAGTACCCTCATTCATTTGAGAATAAACCGCTGACCTGGCATTGTAGTTATTTCGATAAGCTTTTTCCAAGCCTTCCATAAAATAACTGTATTGAATTTTATCAGGTGCACTGTATTCCGGCGCAACAAATTCTAGCGCTATATATGCTTTATCGAATGGCACAGTAAGCTCGGTAACCTTATCCAGCGTGCTTTTGGTAATAAAAGATTTATTTTCACTTATTGGCTGACCGTTTATTTGAATATGGGTTAAAAAAACAGTAGGTTTTGACTCTTTAATGTCAATGCTATCCGGATTGAACATATGGAAACCGTTAATACCCCCGAACATCATTTCACCTGATTTTAAGGACAGAGATCCATTGCTATTGAACTGGTTACTCAACAAGCCATCAGATTTTGTAAACTTACTAAACTGCTTTTTTTCCGTGTTAAATTTGATCAGCCCCGTAAAAGAACTCATCCATAAATTAGAGTGTGCATCTTCCTCTATTCTTAAAATGGTACCCGCATGCAATCCTGTATTTTCGTTGTATCGTTTAAATGTGCCCCTTTGGCGGTTAAATAGTAACAGTCCACCACCCTGCGTACCAATCCAAAAATTGCCCTTGCTATCCTCATGAATACTTCTAACAATATAACCAATCTGATAAACGATATGTTTTTTATTGACCTTATCCACTTTAATCAGCGTAGAATAAGTACCCACCCATAAATTGCCTGACTTGTCTTCTGCAATGCATTGGGGATTTTCTATCCGCTTGTCAAATACCTCAAACCGGTTGGCCGCCCTGTTTAAAAAGTATAGGGTACCTTCATTGCTGGTACCCGCCCAAATTGTTTTATACCTATCCTCGTGTAAAAACCATACCTGGGTTTCCAGTTTATTGGTAAAGGGATTAAAACATGGGTAACGTGTAAATGACCGGGAAGCCCTGTCAAAACGGTTTACTCCTCCATACCAGGCAGATATCCAAATATCATTGCCGGCATCCCTCAGGATATTGGTTACAAGGTTGCTACCAAGGGAATGATCATTCGCCGGATCGTTGCTGTAAAACCTGTAAGTATTATTCTTCCTGTTCCATTGTCTCAATCCCCAGCCACTTGTTCCCAGCCATATTTCGTCTTTTATATCTTCGCAAAAAGCCGAAATGGAATTAAATCCGGCATTGGTATCGTTGTCTCCTTTATATAAGTAGGAACTAAAAGGATTGGATTTGACATCTATTACATTTATTCCCCCTCTGATGGTACATATCCATATCCTGTCATCTTCATCCTGGTACAAATCCAAAATGGAAATACTATTCAGCATGCCTTTACCATTGGCAGATAACAATGGTTTTATTTTTTCTGTGGCCAAATCCATTATTAAAATTCCTTTCCCATCTGATCCCAGCCATAATTTATCGGCATTATCTATTAACAATGCCTTGATTTTATTAATCCCGATATCGTATTCTGCGGATACATTATTTAAATCGGGGTTATACTTTGCCAAACCATAATTATTTCCAAGCCACAAATTTTTATCCTTGTGTACAATCATACAATTCACCTGCTTTATACTATTATTGATGAGTTGAACTGCCGGCCCTTTTTTATTGTATTTACACAATCCAACATTCTCTATAAATAACCATACATCATTTGTAGTTTGGTTGATGGCTGTTGCGCTTATGGGATAATTAAATATCTTTTTCATTCCGGTCATCAAAGGAACCTGGTAGCCTATTTCACTTCCGGGATCGAATACCAGCAAACCATTATTTTTAGCAGATACGTACATCGTTCCATCGTTGCCAACCGTAATCAGGTTAATTTCAAAGTCAACATATTTTAAACTTGTACCAGTTGAAGGTTTATACTTTACTCTTGAAAACAAATCAGTAGCAGGATAATAAATACATAAGCCGAGACTTGTTACAACCCAGATATTATTGTTCAGGTCGCCTTCGATTGCTCCAATGGTATTACTAAGTATAGAAGTACTGTCGCCAATCCTGTTTCGAAAAATGGTGAAACCCGTTCCGTCATATTTATTTAACCCGTCATAAGTGCTAAACCACATAAAACCATTGTGATCTTTGTAAACACCGCCCACAGAATTGTTAGACAAGCCCTGGTCTATTCCTATGTAACGCACAGTTTGAGGAAAAACATCGGCGGAAATACCCGATAACAGTAATAAAAAAAATATAAGCAGAATATATTTTGTCATGAGCAGCCGAAAATTAACGAGGTACATTTTACCCTTGGTGTAACAAAGTTAATGACCAAAAGTCAAAGCACTTTAAATCTCTGAACAGTCATGTTACTTAGTAAAATTTTGGTCAATCCTGTTATGTTGAAATGATAAACAGATTATCAATATAATTATCCAAGGCTATACAATTTTAATAATTTGATTTAATGACAGCAGTTTTGCAAAAAAGTATATTGATAACCTGCCTTTTGATGCTATGAATACTATCACTTCGTTTTATTCGATTTATTGTTATCACAAAAGTATATTTATCATATAAAAATTCATGTTCAATAAAATTGAATTGAATATCTTCATTACTTTGCAGGTATAAATAATAACATGATACAAGTAATCAACAGGGCACTGGATATTTTAGAATTTGTAGCAAAACAGGGAAAAGAACCAATCCAACTTATTAAAATAGCCCAAAATGCTAATCTCAGCCAGCCCACTACTGCTAATATTGTAAAAACATTGTTGGCAAAAAATTATCTCGAACGTGTAAGCAGGAAAGACGGGTATCGTTTGGGCGCAGGCGCTTACCAGTTAACAGGTAATCTCTCCTATAACCAAAATGTAATTCTTGCCGCCAAAGAAGTTATGGAGGATCTTACAAAACAATTAAATGAAACCAGTCTCATAGGTATTTTAAGGAATAACAAGCGTTACATCATACACATGGTGCACAGTGACCAGAACCTGCAGGTGCGTGCCCGGATAGAATCAGATATTTATTCCACAGCCACGGGAAGGCTGTTAATGGCATTTTGCACGCCCAAGGAATTAGATAATATTGTTTCTGTGATTGGACTGCCGCTGGCGCAGGTTTGGCCACAGGCACTAACACGTGAAGCACTTGAGCAGGCGCTACAAAAAATCAGGAAGGAAGAGTTTGCACAAACACATAATGAAAATCATATTGTGGGTTTTGCAGTTCCTATTTATAGAAAAAAAGAGGTTATTGCAAGCCTAAGCATATTTCTTCCCGAGAGCAGGTATAATCTTGCACTACAGGAAAAAATTTCGAAACACATAAGGCGGGCAGCAAAAAAAATTAAAGAGCGACTTGAGCAGGAGGTTAATTAATTTTTTTACAACTATGCTATCTTAGTATTATAACAAAGAGTTGTTTTTAAATTTCATTAAATCCAGTTACAGGATAAACAACCTTACTACCATTTCAGGGGTCCCTGAAATGACATGGTACCAGGTTTTTAAACCTTCCCGTTTTTAAGAAAGAGCCACCTTATTTCCCGCCCTCTCATAAAAGTTTATCCACTTAATTAATATTGGTCTGTAAATGATTTGTAAAAATATACATCCGGCATTATGCCGGATGTATATTGATGAAATTTTACCAAGCTTAACTTTAAAATTAAAAGGCTAAACCTCCTGTTGCTGTTATTTTATAAGTTCCATGTGTTCATTTATTTTATGAACCTGCTTGAAATAGTTTGCTGGTTATTTTTATATACCATAATGTAATAGCCATTGCTTAATCCGGCTAAATCTATACTCCTTTGGGAGGAACCTGGCACTATGTTATAATCGCCTACCTTTTTACCATCTAGCCGGATAATACTTAACGAAGCGTTTTTATGGGCAACCGGGTAAGAAACCAGGCAATAACTGGCAACCGGATTAGGAAATACCTTTATCCCCGTTTCAACAATTAACCCTTTCTTTATGGACACTATCTTGCTTGATTTAAATGCTCCGTCTTTATCCACCAGTTTTAAACGGTAAAATAAGTGACCATCCGATACATTGTAATCAATAAAAGAATAATGGGATCCGTTACCGGTGTTTTTAGCTGCGATTGTTCCTATATAAGAAAAATTTCTACCGTCGGTGCTTTTTTCTATCCCGAATTCTTTTGCGTTTACTTCCTGTGATGTGGCCCAGTTGAGCAATACATTATTGCCAGTGAGATTAGCATTAAACGATAGCAGGTCTATTGGCAATACATCAGCTTCTTCAATCATCTGAACATTGTCTAAATAAACAGGTATGGCACTGCCCCCTAAAAAGAACCTGAACGAAATGGAACCCGTATAAGTGCTGGTCCAAAAGTAGGGTCCGAAATTTGTTGGTGTGGTGGTAACCCCTATTGTATTTCTCGAAAAAATGGTAGAATACGGAGAGGCATTTAACAGAAAATTGAGCCTGATATTCCTAAGCGCATCTGCACTTGCCGTAAAAGTAATTAGGTAGTTCCTGTCTTTTACCACAAATACATTGGTGCTCAATTGTATATTATCCGTAGCGCTTCCAGTTCCAAGATTTGTAATAATTACATTACCCACATTGGTTGTATAACCCGGCTGTGCAACCGAAGTTACGGTAGCAGCACCACCAGCTTTGTTTGCAAAAGTCCATCCGGTGGTATTTACATCAAAAGTTGGGTTGCTGATCATATTTGTGCCAGGAGGCGGAAGCACTGGTGTGACGGTGAGTAGCTGAGTAACATTTTTGGCAGGGTTAGTAATGGCATCGCCTGGCTGGGATGCGGTAATAGTAGTAGTACCTGGGTTTACCAAATGGATCTGACCAGCTACAATGGTAGCCACCCCGGTATTTGAGCTGCTGTAACTAACAGGCAAACCTAAACTGGAAGTTGCCCCCGGATTAAAATCTGCACCACCAATCACTTTTATTGGAAGTGCATTAAAAGTAATTGTTTGCAAGGCTTTAGTACCATCGTACCCATAACCCGTTATAGCAAAGTTGTAAGGATTTTCGTCGGCATCATCGTTTGCAATGCTTATTGTGCCTGAATATACACCCACTGCTACAGGGGTTAATTTTACCTGGAAAGTAGCGGACCCATTGGCGGCAACGGTGGCAGGTGCATCCGTTTCAACTGAAAATCCGGTGCCTGTAACGGCAACTTTTGGTGTGCCTGTAATATTCAATGCCAAATCGCCAATATTTTGGATGATAAATGTTACAATTTTTGGGTTAGTTGAAGCTACATCGCCAAAATCAAAACTTCCGGTACCGTCTGAAATATCAGTTGTTCCTTCTTTGAGGTTTATTTCAGTGCGTGGGATCACAGTTGGATATTCATAAGCGCCCATATCGCTGGAGAAACCTACAGGACGGGCAATCCCTAAAATATCATTAGCCGAGAATTGTCCGGCGGTGACACTTCCATTGTTAATAGCCGGGCTGGTGTTGAGTAGTTGAAAATTGGCAGTGGCATCCAATGCCCTGTTAACAAATTTCGGATCTGCAGTTTTGTCGTTTGGTCCATTCTTATAACTAGTTCCATTGAAGTATACGTTGTGGTTATAAATGGTATTGGCATCGTTTCCGTTGCAGTTTGTACCTGCACCCCTGGCGTACATGATGTTGTTATAAATCTTTACATCTGTACATTGGTTGGCATCAATTTCAGGATAGCCAACTACCGTACCATTGTTGTATGCGGTATTGTTGATAATGTCTACATGGGCACATTTATATGCATGTACGCCACCGCCGCCGTTGTTATAACTCACATTATTTTCTACCAGGTAACGGCCAACGTATGGGAATGTAGTGGTGCCATTACCCACGTTTACGTCCAGTATAATTCCGTTGCCATCGCTCAGGGTATTAGTGCGTTCCCAGGGAATTAGTGTTTTATTATTATGTACAATATTATTACGGATAAATATTTTGTAACTGGTTACTGCGTCAATGCTTTTGGGATCAAGGATGCTGATACCGCTTCCGGCATACATAGAGTACCAGCAGGTATTGTAAATTAGGTTGTTTTCAAACGTTATATAATCGCAATTGCTACCGCCTATCCCTCCACCGGTATCGTGTATTTTACAGTTACGAACAATAACATGATGCACATCTCCCCCACCGCCGATGGAAATGGAACCGCAGTTGTACATAGAAATCTTGGGCCAGTCCTTTATGTTGTTTTCGTAATCCTGCCAGGTTTGGTATGCATCGGCATAGTTCAGGCTTTGGTTGGTGCCTTCAATTTCAATACCATCAACAACAATATAAGATGCATCAATAGCAATTGCCCGCCAAATCTGAAACGTAAGCCCTGTTAAAAGTTGAAGTTTAGGCGTGTGCCCCGGATAGGCCTTGTACGTAATGTAATTACCCGCAGTACCACTACGGATGATGGTTACAATGCTCTGATTAAAATTGGAGATGGGGTTGTAGGTGCCATTCATTATAAACACCGTATCGCCGGGGTTGGTTAAATTGGAGGCCGCCTGGATAGTTGCCTTGGGCAGAGCCAAAGTACCAGGGTTAAAATTGTCACCAAGTAAGGCCGATACATAGTAATTGGTGGCAAATGCTTTGGGTGTGAAAAAAATGAAAATTAAAAGACAGATTAATGTAGTGTTCTTTTTCATACGACAATCGTTTATTTTGTTTGTAAAACCTTGTTTACTGAGGTTGAATTCTATCGAAAAAAAAATGTTACACTTCGTACAGGTGGCAGCATCTGCTTGAAAGTAAAAATTCAGTATAATTGAATTATAATATAATATTGCAAATTAAGTAGTTGCTGGTAAATAGAAAAATAAATTATTAAATAATGCGCCCCATTAAAAAACCATACTGCACAGGTTTGATTGTTAAAGCAGACTGGGCGGGCCGCCTGCGGCTTAACAGTTTCGCCAGTATGGAGTTTGCGCTCCTATGCCGGTTAAAAAAATACCAGTTTTTTTAAAACTTTGTACAATCATCCATCTTAATGTTATTTATGCCTGCCCCGAAAATAATTTTAAATAACTATTCAGCAGGCAAGGACTTTTGTTTTAGATTAGCATACCTTGCACAAATCGAAAACTTGATTTCACTAACTATATTTACTCCATATTAAAAATCAAAAAGAAATATGAAAAATCAGTTTTATCCGGTCATCCTCTGGAGTATTTTTTTACCCTTTTTTTATTTGCACAGCCAATAAAAACTCTGGAGAAATATGACATTTCCAAAGACAAAGTATTGCACACAACTGGCTATGCTCATCCGGATACCAAATGGAACCTGGAGTACCCTGTTACCATTAATGAGTATATAAAAAATAGTATGGAATACAATTTTAAACTCTTGAAAAAATATCCTGATTATGTATTCAACTTTACCGGATTGGGTTGTTCCAACATTATTGCCTCAATTACTTTATTAACAAATTATATTATAAAATTCAATGCTTAAATTATCAAAAGCTTTTTTCCTGTTGTGCTTTATCAGCATTTCAGCGTTTAGCCAGGTTCAGAAAAAGCCGGCTGCTGTTTCAACTTCAAACACCCAGGTATTTAAAATAGTTGAACCAGATTTCAAACTTAGTCCGCATACCGGGATGAACAGAAAGCACTGGAAAGACGCTGCCATATATTTACTTGAGGGAGCCTTTAGTTATGTGA
>JBBRFX010000008.1:0-43337 GCA_038241275.1 Chitinophagales bacterium | reverse complement strand
TTTTCAACATTAATAAGGCAAGGTTCAAGGTTCAACGTTCAACGTTCAAACCTGCCGGTAGGCAGGGCTCAAAGTTCATCACCCAAAACCTACAACTTAAAAACAGCATCCTATCCTGGCACCACATCAGGGAACAAATGCTCTTCACCACCATGCACAAATGATCCACATAGCTGCTTCCCGCCATCGGGCTGTATTCGATGGCGGGTGTCCTTTTTTGGTTCTTTTTTGGACAAGCAAAAAAGAACAAAGCCCGCCGCAGGCGTTATGCTCTTCAACAAAAACAGAATTACGTAAACAGATGGTTTATTAAAGTTCAAATTTCATCACTCAAAACTCAGGGACTTACAACACTCATAACTCATCAATCATGATTCAACACTCCTATCCCGGCACCACATCAGGGAACCAAAGCTCTTTACCACTATGCACAAATGATCCACATAGCTGCTTCCCGCAATCGGGCTGTATTCGATGGCGGGTGTCCTTTTTTGGTTCTTTTTTGGACAAGCAAAAAAGAACAAAGCCCGCCGCAGGCGTTATGCTCTTCAACAAAAACAGAATTACGTAAACAGATTACATTTTAAAGGCAGAGGGCACTCATTACTACATCACTCACCTCTGCTATGTTCACTACGCAGCATCCCCCGGCAGATCCATTCACCTGCGTTCAGGAAGACAGCCGCAATTTTACATCATCAATTTTTCAACATTAAATAGGCAATGTTCTAAGATCAAAAGTTGAATAACCTTTGAAGTTATAGCCATTTCATAAATCAGACATCATACATCAAATCACTCATAACTCATCACAATTTCTCTGACCCCACTCTGACCCCACTCAAAGCCTACTCAAAGCCCACTCAAAGCCCACTTTATAAACCGGGAGTAAATCTGTGCTGTTTACAGGGCTGACGGAACCAGGTTATCCGGTTCAAAAGTAAATATGCGCAACCAAACAATTTTTAGCACTGTGGGAGCAGATAAGGGGCAACCAAAGAAATACCATTTATTATGGTAACTATTTTTAAAAATAGAGGGCAAAAGTGCACAGAAGTAAAATAAAAATATGTATTGCTCGCAAAAAAAATGTACCTTCACGCAGTTCAAAAGAGCCAATCTCTTGTAAGCGAATATGCACACTTCTGCTCTGGTGTTTTTCTTTTACACTAGCATTCTCTCCTCGATTCATTTAATTTCAATGCACACATTATGAACATTTATGTTTCCAACTTAGGCTTCAACGTAAAGGATGAAGACCTGAAACAATTATTTAGTACCTACGGAAACGTTACTTCTGCCAAAATTATAACCGACAGAATGACCAATCAAAGCCGTGGCTTTGGATTTGTAGAAATGGATGATGATGCCGCAGCAAAACGTGCTATTGAAGAACTGGATGGTACCACCGCAGACGGTCGTACTTTAAAAGCCGTAGAAGCCAAGCCACGTGAAGACAGGCCCCGCAGCAACAATAACAAATGGTAATATCAAACACAAATAATAATATTTTATAATTAAACAGTTTTTAAAAATGACAAATGATATCATAGATAAGTTCATTAAAAGCAAATCTCAAAAAAATGCAAAAGTGACCATCTATTTTAAACAAAGAGCAACGGTAAAAGGAATATTTATCCAAACAAAGGATTACGAAGAACTGAAATCGAAGAATTTCTGGCGCATTGTATCTGAAATGAAAGTAGAAGAATGGGAAAAAACCAAAGACAACAGTCTTGCACGTATTTATAATGGTGCTGAGTTTACCCGCTTAAGCGAAAAATAATAAGGCATGATTCATTTACTATTTAAAACCGGGGCTACCGGTTTTAAATAGTAAAAATTTTATAAAAGAACAGTAAAACAATATTTTTATGTTTTCACAAACCTGGAAAAAATATCTGCCGGTTCTTACAATACTAATCAAACGCTCTGCCGGTTCAGATCAAACAGTTACTTTAAACCAAACTGATTTTGACAGAGCTGCCGGCGGGCGAAAGATTAAATACAGTTTTAACCATCTTCAATTAAACAAAGGCCGTATTAATACAGAAGTAAAACACTCTCCCTTTGCCAAAGAGTTTTCCGTTATATTACAGGAAGATGATACCATCCAAAGGCTGCTGACGGGTCAGTTCCTTGAATTTTCTCTGAACAACCAGTTTCAGCTAACTATTAAGAATACCCAACCGGTTGTGGATGAAATTTCTACAGCAGCAGAAGAAACTGAAACGGAAGAAATAACTGAAACAGCCGATGAAGAACCCGAAGTGGTTATTTCAGAAGTTCAGGCCTGATCTTTTTTTATTTAGCGCAATAATAGCAACCCTCATTGCTATTTATCATAGGGTTTCCTGCTCACCGTAAGCAAGCAGCAACTCATTTTTTTATTAAATAATTTAATAAATCTTTCTTACGTATGCTTCGTTCCGTTATTACAGGTACAGGATCTTACATTCCGCCTGTTATCCAGTTAAACAGCGATTTTACAAAACATGTTTTTTATGCTGAAACCCTGCAACCACTTACCGCCCCTTCGCAGGAAGTAGTAGAAAAATTTAAACAGATTACAGGAATTGAAGAACGACGCTATACCAGCAATGATCTTAAGGCTTCAGACATTGGCGCCATTGCTGCACAAAATGCCATCACAAACAGTGGTATCAATCCGGAGGAAATAGACCAGCTCATTGTTGCCCATAATTTTGGTAATGTAACCTGTAATGCTATTCAAAGCGATGCGGTTCCTTCCCTTGCCGCAAGGGTTAAACATATTTTGGGTATAAAAAACCCAAACTGTGTGGCCTATGATATTTTATTTGGCTGCCCCGGTTGGATACAGGGTGTGATTCATGCCGATGCGTTTTTTAAAGCAGGCATTGCTAAAAAGGCACTGATCATTGGCGCCGAAACTTTATCGAGAGTAATTGATCAATATGACCGTGACAGTATGATATTTAGCGATGGTGCCGGTGCCACCATTCTTGAATATAAAGAAACCGGCGAAACAGGACCCGGAATGCTGAGTGCTTCGGTGCAAACACACACGGTAAATGAAGTAGGCTATATCAATATGGGGCCATCTTACAATCCGGAAAGCAATCATGCTGTTTGTTATATCAAAATGAAAGGACGCAAAGTGTATGAATATGCCATCAAACATGTTCCTGCTGCTATGAAAGATTGCCTGGATAAAAGCGGGGTTGATATCAGTCAGTTGAAAAAGATATTTATACACCAGGCCAATGAAAAAATGGATGAGGGTATTATTAAACGGTTTTATCAATTATACGATATGCCAATGCCTCCGCAAAATATTATGCCGATGAGTATTCAGTGGCTGGGTAATAGCTCTGTAGCTACTGTTCCCACTTTATACGACCTGGTAAGAAAAGGGCAGGTAGCAGGGCATGAGCTTGTACCGGGCGATATTATTTTGTTTGCATCGGTAGGCGCAGGAATGAATATAAATGCAGTTTGTTACCGTTATTAAGCAGTATTGAGGGAATGCTGGTTTTGAATTATCATATCAGGATTTTAAACCCACAGCATATTGCAGTAAATAGCTAAAAGGAAAATAGAAATATTTACCTTTGCATCAGTTAAGCAGATCTATTAAAAGAATCTATCATAAATCAACATTCTGGTAAACAGAATAATTAATCACTAAATAAAAACAACATGGCAGAAACCTGGAATAAAAAAGAAAGAGAAAAGAAAAAGAAAGCAAGCAAAAAAGAAAAGCAGGAAAAAAAACAGGAAAGAAAAGACAATCCCAAATCATCCAGCCTGGACGATATGATGGCGTACATTGATGAAAATGGCAACATTTCCAATACACCACCCGATCCCCAAAAAATGAGGAAGATTAAACTGGAAGATATTGAAATTGGAGTTCCAAGACAGCAGGAAGTTAATCCTGAAGATTTGATCAGAAAAGGTACCGTTACTTTTTTCAATGCAGCCAAAGGTTATGGTTTTATAAAAGATCATGAAACTCAGGAAAGCATATTTGTGCATTTAAATGGATTGAAAGACCCTATCCAGGAAAACAGTAAAGTTATATTTGAAGTAGAAATGGGCCCTAAAGGTGCCAATGCCTTTAATGTAAAACTCTTGCCTGCCTGACGTGATAATCACAATCGGCAACTAAACTATTATAAAAGCAATTCCTTGTTGGTATCCCAACAAGGTCCTTATTTTTGATTTGTATTGGTAATACGCTTCCACGCAATCGTGCATTTCCCTGCCTTTTTTTGATATGTTTACGTATCCCATTTTAAAAAATGGTATCAGGATGAAATAATTTTACCATCTTCCATTTCTATGATCCGGTGGGTTCTTTCTGCAAAGCCACTGTCGTGCGTTACTATTAACAGGGTTTGATTAAATTCTTCAGCCAGTCTTTTAAAAATCTCAAAAACAATTTCACTGTTTTTTTTATCGAGATTACCTGTGGGCTCATCTCCCATTATTATATGGGGGTCGTTTATCAAAGCCCTTGCAATGGCTACTCTTTGTTTTTCGCCTCCCGAAATTTGATTGGCATTTTTTAGTGCCAGCTTTTCTATACCCAGCATCTTGAGTTTCTCCATTGCCTTATACTCTACTTCCTTTGCCGGATATTGATTCATTTTTAAACCGGGCAACATCACATTCTTAATAACTGTAAACTCATTTAACAGGTAATGAAACTGAAAAACAAAACCAATCTTTTCGTTTCGTACCCTGGCAAGCTGTGCTTCTTTCTTATTACGCATGCTTTCATTATCAATCAACAATTCTCCTTCATAGTCTGTATCCATGGTAGATAATATGTAAAGCAATGTAGATTTACCACAACCTGACTTGCCGGTTACAGATACAAATTCTCCTTTGTTAATAGAAAAATTAATATTGCTAAGTACCCTTACCGTTACGGGATCATGAAAATCTTTATTGATGTTTTTAGCTTCCAGGATAATATTACTCATACTATTTGCCTCTTATTATTATGACCGGATCTACTTTGCTGGCTTTTTGGGAAGGAAACCATCCTGCCATATAAGTAGTGATTAAAGAAAACACGGCTCCTATCAAATAAAATACAGGATTGTAATTAATGGGATAGGTTTTTATAGTGGGCAATGCTGCTGTATTAAATGGAATCTGATCAATAACAGAAGATAAAACAAACCCAAAAAACAAACCAGCCAGGCCTCCAAAAAAACCGATGCTGATGGCGATTACCAAAAAAATTCTTTTTACATCTTTACCCGAAAAGCCTGTTGCTTTTAAGATTGCAATGGAATCCATTTTTTCATATATCATCATGTTTAAAATATTATAAATGCCAAAACCTGCCACTATTAATAAAGTAATGCCAACAGCATAAGAAATAAGGGTACGTATAAAACTGCCTGTTTCAAATTGAGAATTGGCTGTTTGAATATCTTCTGCATCGGCGCCAAAAAGCTGGGCAAATTCCTTTGCCACTGCAGGTGCGGTATTGAGATCTTTTAGCTTTAATTGAATATCGGTGATATAACTCGCTGGTTTTCCCAGCAGTTTTTGCACGGTGCTGATAGAGGCAAAACTCTGGGTTTTATCAAAGTCCTGCAAACCCGATTGAAAATAACCAACTACCCTCAGCGGAAAAAGTTCTCCCTTTGCAGTAGTTACCTGCACCATATCTCCGATATTAGCCAGCAACTTATCTGCAAGCCCTTTGCCCAGCACAATGCTATTAGACAATTTACCAATATCCGATCCTGAACCGCTGGTTATGTAATCATTAAAATGAAACAACCTGCTCTCGGCCTTTTCATCAATACCATTTACAACCCCCGTAATTTCTATAGTGCCTTCGTTAAAAAAAACCGGCGCTGTTATTTTTGGTGCAACACCTAATACCCGGTCATCCTCTTTTAATGCCTGTATGATGGCCTCACTGTTATAAATTTCCGGGCGGCTATTACCCGATTTGATAGATTGTATAAAATTGTAATGGTCTTTATAACCGGCAGTTAAATTGATAGGCTGATTTTTATTGGGTTTTACTTCATTAAATAACCTCACATGCGGTGTTCTGTTTAAGATTAGGCCGTCTAATAAATAATTGAGGCCCGTCATAAAACTTAATAAGGTAATAAACATTGTAATACTAAACGTAACGCCAATAGCAGCTACCAGTGTTTGTTTCCACCGTGCTATCAAAAGTGATTTTGCTATACTGATGATGAGCCTGAAGTTCATTGAAGTGGTTTAAGAATGGTTTCATTCACATTTAGTCCACTAATAATTTCCACCAACTTATAATCTTTCAACCCTGTGGTAACTTTTCTTTTTTCTTTATTGGCCAATAAAACAAAATCGCCCTCCAGCAGGTAAGCCCTGGGAATGGTGAGTGCTTTTGCTTTTTCCCGGATAACGATATTTGCCTCGCAACTTAAATTAGGAAATAAGTAGGCAGGTTGTTTTACAAAACCTGCTTCTATGGTAAATGATTTAGACCGTTCATTCATTACCGGGATAACTTTTTCAACTACTGCTTCAAATACCTGACCCTTGTAACTGTCCATACTTAATACTATTTTTTGCCCCGGTTTCACTTTTGCAATATCATATTCATCTACCTGCAGTTCCAGCGAAAAAGCATTGCCATCTCCCACCAATGCTACCGGGCTTTGTGTATTCACCATTTCGCCCTTTTCTTTTAAAATACTGTAAACCCTGCCATTGGCGTTACTTTTAATAATATAATCACCGCTTTGTGTGGTGGATATCTGCAAATTCTTTTGAGATTGTTTTGCCTGGAAGCTAAGTTGTTTTTGAAGTTCGGCTAAGCGAAGCCTTGCAGATTCGTATGCATTTACCGAAGATTTATAAGACAGTTCCCGCATATCTAATTCATTGCGGGTACCAATTTGCTGTGCCCATAAATTTTGTTGCCGTTGTAGCAGGGATGCGTCATTTTGCATCTTCGTTTTAGCAAGATCAATTGAAATTTTCCCTTCATTTATTTTTTCATTATTGGCAGCCATTGCAGCGTAGTCGGCAGTTATTCTGGCGTTCTCTGCATTTAACTGCGCTGTGGTATTGCTGAGTTGCAAAATCGGGTCTCCATTTTTTATCATATCCCCTTCTGATACCAACAACTTTTCTACAAGGCCATTTACCAAAGAAAAAACCTCGTATTGATTTTTACTTTTAATAATTCCGGAAGCATAAACAGATTCTGAAATTTTTTGCTCTACCGGTTGTATTGTTTCCTGTTTGCTTTTACAGGAAAATAATAAAAGGGCTACTATTATTACTTGTAGCAATATAGATTTTATCATACTAAAATTTATACAAATGCATTATAAAGCTACATCCTAATAATTGAAATCTATTTGATATCCGTCAGCTTTAATTGTGACAAACCTCATGAATAAAGGGGCATGGTGAATGGGAAATTGTAAAAGAGGAATGATCAATGCTATTAAAAACATCTACAGCTTTTATTACAGCATTTTATAAAATATAAAATTATTAGAATATACTCCCGAAGTTTTAGTCATTATTAGATATGAAGTGTTTGTTGATATTTTACTGAACAATTGGACACACATTCCATGGGGTCATTTTTATTGCTGAAGCAGCATTACTGTTAAGTATTATGGAGCACAGCTCATCTGCTGTAAACTTATTGAAAGGGTTTTTGTTATCAATAAAGCAACTATAGAGCTAATAAAATGAAACATTATTCAAAAGAAGATATCCTATGCTGGGAAAGGTTTTACAGGGCAAATTTCATCAACTGCCTCAGCGGATTTAAAAGCGCCAGTTTAATTGGCACTACCAATTTGGATGGTATACCCAACCTTGCCATCTTTAGCAATATCGTACATATTGGGGCAGACCCTGCTTTGATTGGCTTTATCAACCGCCCCATAAAAGCAGCACCGCATACTATAAGCAATATTGAATCAACAGAATGGTATACCATTAATCATATTCATATTTCTTTTATAGAAAAAGCACATCAAACAAGTGCACGATACCCACAAAACGACAGCGAATTTGAAAAAACAGGATTAACCATCCAATGGAAAGAAAACAGTAAAGCTCCCTTTGTTGCAGAAAGCAAAATTAAGTACTTAATGAAACTGGTAGAAATTATTCCAATTAAGCACAATGCTTCTTTTTTTATCATTGGATCTGTGGAGGACATTTATATTGAAGAGGAGATTGTAAAAGAAGATGGATATTTACAAATCGAAAAAGCCGGCAGCATCACTTCACTTGGTATTGATGCCTATTATGAAACAAATTTACTTTCCCGTTTCGCTTATGCGAAACCGTGACCACATCTTTTTAAAATAAATTAAATGAAACAAAGTATTTTTTTATCTGCCAAATGGGAATACCTGGCCATGTTAAATTACGAGGTAGACCCTTCCGTGTTAATGGAACATCTTCCGCCTTATACAGAGATAGACCTGTTTGAAGGCAAGGCCCTTGTGAGTGTGGTAGGATTTTTATTTAATAACACAAAAGTAATGGGCATACAATGGCCCGGCCATACCCACTTTGAAGAAGTAAACCTGCGGTATTATGTGAAACATTTTGATGGCAGCCAATGGAAACGTGGAGTAGGTTTTGTATCAGAAATTGTTCCCAAGCCTGTGATTGCCGTTACTGCCAATGTTTTATACAATGAACATTATTCTACCGCCCGCATGAATCATCATATAAAAGAAGAAAATAACAAACTACTGGTAGAGTATAACTGGAAACAAAAAAACAAATCATGGAACAGCCTTCAAATAGAGGCTGATACTGCTTTACAGGATATTGAAGCAGGCAGTGAGGCATCATTTATATTAGAACATTATTTTGGATATAACCAGCTAAACAAAAATACCACCGTAGAGTATGCAGTAGAACATCCAGGCTGGCAGATATATCCTGTAACCAATTTTGCATTAAATGCGGATATTGAAAATTTATACGGCTCATCATTTGTGCCCTATATACAGGGAGTGCAGCCTCATTCTGTTTTCCTGGCCCGGGGCTCTGAAGTAATTGTTCGCAAGCCCGTAAAAATTAAAAGATCTGCTCTGCAAAAAGGGTAGCCGCTAAAAATAAGGAATGACCTTTATCATATTTTTTTTGACTATCATCATTTGTATTGGTGACGGGCCACTGTAAGTTGAGGCAAAATAAAAACAGGATTTTCTAAGCCTTCAGGGGTCTTAGAAAAGTTTTAATATGCGGTTCCGTAAAAAGAAAGGCTACGAAATAACCAACTGCTGTAACTTCATGTTTTAATCAACCAAAATTGATATAAATGGAATTTATAGATTACTATAAAATATTGGGGATTGATAAAAAAGCTACGGAAGAAGAAATAAAAAAAGCCTACCGAAAATTAGCCAGGAAACTGCATCCGGATCTTAACCCAAATGATAAAGATGCCCATAAAAAATTTCAACAGGTTAATGAAGCCAATGAAGTATTAAGCGATCCTGAGAAAAGAAAAAAATACGATCAGTACGGTAAAGACTGGCAGCATGCTGATCAGTTTGAGCAGCAGCGGCAATCCCGTGGCCAATCACCCTTTTCTGGTGGGCAGCATTTTGGGGGAGATTCGGATCAGGATTTTTCTTCTTTTTTTGAATCTATGTTTGGCGGTTCGGGCAGGGGCAGGCAAACAAAATTCCGGGGGCAGGATTATAATGCAGAACTTAAGCTCAATTTAACCGATGCATTAGAAACCCGTCAGCAAACGCTTACCATCAATGGAAAAAACATTCGCATTACCATACCAGCAGGTATAGAAAACGGCCAGGTAATCAAACTCAAAGGTCATGGTGCTGCCGGCGTAAATGGCGGCCCGGCAGGAGATCTCTTTATCACTTTTGTAATTGCTCCTCACCCGGGTTTTAAAAGGCTGGGAAACGATCTCTTTACTACTACAACCATAGATCTTTATACAGCACTATTAGGTGGAGATACTACCATTGATACCTTACAGGGAAAAGTAAAACTAAAAGTAAACCCGGAAACTCAGTTTGGTACCAAAATACGGCTGAAAGGAAAAGGTTTTCCGATATACAAAAAAGAGGGCGAATTTGGTGACCTGTTTGTGACCTATGAAATAAAATTACCTGCCAACCTCACAGAAAAACAAAAAGCACTTTTTACTGAATTATCGAAACTTACATAAACCTTATGTATGAAAACAACAGACCTTATACCTGCCAATGAATTTTGCACTCACCATCATATTGAACTTTCATTTATACATGCTTTAAAGGAAAGTGGCCTGATTGAAATAACCTCCATTGAGGAAAAAGTATTTGTACCCATTAGCCAGTTACCACAATTAGAAAAACTGGTACGTTTGTATTACGAAATGGACATTAACCTGGAAGGTATTGAAACCATTACCTACCTGTTGCAAAGATTAAATGATTTGCATCAACAGGTGCTGCTGCTCTCTAACAGGTTGAGTATGTATGAAGGCGATTAAAGAAAATAAAGTACGCTAACCGGTAAGAATATAACCCTCTACCTGCATAACAAAAAGACTTACTACTAATAAAAAATACCTGACCGCAATTATATTCGTTTACATAAGAACAAGACTTTTTTTGATGTTTTTGTATGCTTTATTAGTAAAATATCCTTAAATGTGTGAATTATGTAACTTAAACTATAAATTATACAATAATTTTATAAGCAAAGTTGCTCACCTTTATGTTAGTATTAACATTGTCAAAGGAAAAATATCAATCAATACCTTATTAGTCACCTTAAAAATACTTTATAATGAAACTTAAAAACATTTGGAGAATTACACTGGTTTTAATGATTTTAGCGACATCACTGCCTGCTATTTCCAGCAACATTACTACTGACCCAACTAAAAGCAGCCCGGCAAAAAACACCGAATTAAGAACTCAACAATTAATGCAGCGTTTGGAAGAAATTAAAGCATCTGACAAATCTGAATTAACAAGATTAGAAAAGAAAAACCTACGTAAAGAAGTAAAAGAAATTAAAAAAGAAATGGCAGCCAACAATGGTGGTATTTATCTTTCGATAGGCGCAGTTATTATAATAATATTACTATTGATTTTACTGTTATAATCCTTGCAATAAATTATATTTCTTTTACTTCTATTACAGAATATTTAAAATTTTATTTTTGGTTTTTGGTTTATGGTTTATGATTTTTCTTTTGATAAGCATCAGTCCCTGGCCCCTTTTTGCGGGGTGGGGACTTTGCTTTTATAGCCACTCCTGCAGTCCGTATTAACGATTAAATTATGATTGCTACATCAACTTTTACTGATATCCCCCTTGTATATACTATTATAAAAATATGTTAGCGGTACGCTTAATGGTTCCTGTAAAAACTTAATACAGGGGCGGATTTATTTTTACTAACTTTAAAGTAAATTAACAGTTTATGAACTGGACTCTCTTAATATTATTTGGTATTGCAGTTATTGCACTAATTGTTTTCCTGGTTTACCGTAATGTAAAAGATGAAAAAGATTTGGAAAATACACTCAATAATGATTACAGGAAACCTAAAGATGAAGAAGGCGATATAGAAATAGAAGACAGCATGAAGTAAAGTTTATTGTTCACAAACCCATCCTCCAATTTAATCTTCTTTGGGAACCTGCAGGTTTAATTTCAGTTCGTTAATATCCATCTCTTTTTCTACTTCCTTAATGGCAGCATCACTAAATTCGCCTTCTTTATGAAGTTTCAATAATACCCCTCTTTGAAATTTCTTTAATTCTAACTGGGCATTCAACATTTCATCCCTTGGAGCAACCTGGGTTTCTTCATCACTAAATATTGCTTTTTTCTGAAGCCGTATTTCTTTCGTTAACTGTTCAATCAATAATACATATTTACTTTTAAGTAACTCCTGCATTTGATGATTTAAAGGTTCCTGCAAATTTTGTTCTATATAATGAAGGGTGTGGGTAGCAAGGTATAACTGAAGTTCTTTTTGCTCATTATCAGTATTGCCCTGTGGCTTAATCCGTAACCAGCGAATTAGCAATGGCAGCGAAAGACCCTGCACAACAAGGGTAACAAATATTACTACAAATGCAAGAAATATAATAGAATTCCTTTTGGGAAAAGCATTTCCGTTGGCCATTACCAGCGGCAGTGCCAAAGCTGCAGCTAAAGAAATCACCCCTCTTGTGCCTGTCCATGCTACTATCAACACATTTTTCCAGGTATCATCTTCGCCTTCATTCATGGCTGCTGCACCTGTAATATTTTTCTTTTTTTGAAAAAAGGTTTGAAAATATGCACCGGCAAAAACCCATATGATACGAACTATAATAGTAACCAGGCTAATCACTAAACCATATCCCAATATCTCTAACAATGGATAATTACCCAGCCCCTTAATAACGGATGGTAATTGAAGGCCAATGAGAATAAATACAAATCCCTGTAATAAAAATATCAAAGTATCCCATACAAGTTTTGTTCTCATTCTAGTTTGGTAAGAAAAAACTTCCGGCGATCTCCAGGACATCACCAACCCTGTACTCACCACTGCCAGCACACCAGACATATGAAAATACTCAGCAGCATGATAAGATATAAAGGGAGATAAAAGTGTTAAAGATGTTTCAACAACTGAATTATTTTCAATTCTTTTATGTGCCGCTATAAATAAATAACCGATTGCAACGCCAATAAAAACCCCTACTCCCGCCACCAGTAAAAATTGCAGCCCTGCCTGCCAAAATACAAAAGCACCCGTAGTAACAGCAGTTACCGCATAACGATAAGCTATCAGTGCAGAAGCATCATTAACAAGGCTTTCTCCCTCCAGGATGGTAATTACTTTTTTATTAAGACCGAGGCCCTTAATAATACCCGATGCCGCAACGGCATCCGGAGGAGAAACCACTGCTCCCAATACAAAAGCCAGTGGCCAGCTAAAACCCGGAATAAGATAATGAGCCGTAAAAGCTACGGCAACCGTTGTGAAAAAAACCAAAGAAATGGCCAATGCGGAAATGGGCCTGATGGATGTTTTAAATTCTATCCAGGATGTTTTATAAGCAGCATCATACAGCAATGGTGGGAGTATCACCAGGAAAACAACATCCGGGTCCAAAGCAAGGTCTGGCAGCACAGGCGTAAAACCAATCAACAAGCCTGCTGCCAATAATAATACCGGGTAAGGAAGTTTTCTATTATTGGCTATCGCAATCAGGCTGATCATGATGGCCATTATAAAAATGACGATTTTAAAATTTTCCATACATGATTACACTTAACTAAAGCAACATTTTTATGCAGTCTTTAAATTTTCTTAAACAAATTTATACTTAATATCCGGTACCTGAAATCCGAAATGGATGGCATTGCCCATAAAATAAAAATGCCCTACTTTAGGAAGGGCATTTTTATTTGCTGAAATTTTTTATACAGTTTTGCCTGTAAAGGCAAATTGAATATTTAAAAAATTACTGATCAATAGATCCTATTACTTTTTTCATAAAAGTATTACAGGCATCTTTTTCCGGCATCCCATCGGCAATTAGCTGATGCACTTCCAATGCGCCGCAGAGATTAGAAATTAATTCTCCTATCACATCCAGTTCTGCATCTTTTATTGAAGGCGCTTCCGAAATATTTTCCAACACGCTGATGGTTTGATTTATTTCACTTACCGAAGCGGTTCTTTGGATATGTCTAATTACTGGTAACTTCATTTAATAAGGTTTTTAAAAGATCTTCTTTATTGGTTTGTACCTGGTTTATTAAAACCCCGTTTTTAAAAGCAGCAAAAGTAGGCAGGTTACTTACATTGGCCAGTTTTCTGGAATTGGGAAATTTCTCTGCATCTACCAATACAAAATCAATGCTTTCATTTTCTGTTGATAATCTTTTAAATTTTGGTTTCATCAACCGGCAGTTGCCGCACCATGCAGCAGAAAACTGCACCATCACTGTTTCGTTTGCGGCAACAACAGTGTCTAAATTATCTTCCTGTAGTTCTATTAACATGTTTTATTTTTTTAAAATGTTCATGCAAAATATTTTCTTTCCCACTTTTTTAGTTGGTAGAAAAATAATCTGTAACCCCTTTGTTGGTGGCCACCATTGCATCTTTACCTTCTTCCCAGTTTGCAGGACATACTTCCCCAAATTTCTCTACATGTATCTGCGCATCCAGCAGGCGAATATATTCATCGATATTTCTGCCCAAAGGAAAATCATTCACCGAAGCGTGCCTTACAATACCTTCTTTGTCTATTAAAAACGTTCCCCGGTAAGCCATAGGTGCTCCATTAAAAGACCATTGTTTTGTTTCATTGTTATATACATACTCACCACCCAATACGCCATAGTTTAATGATATGGTTTTTGAATGATCGGCCACTATCGGAAAAGTAACGCCCTGTATACCTGCATTGTCTTTTGGAGTATTTAACCAGGCAAGGTGTGTTTCTTCAGAATCTGTAGAACATCCTACAACAATGGTATCTCTTTTTTCAAATTCAGCCAGTTTTTCCTGAAATGCATGAATCTCTGTTGGGCACACGAATGTAAAATCTTTGGGGTAAAAGAAAAACAACACATTCTTCTTTCCAAGATACTGATCCAAACTAAAATTATCTACAATTTCTTCTCCGTTTATTACTGCACCCACCGTAAAATGTGGTGCTTTTTTTCCTACTAATGTCATATTTTTTTGCTTTAGGCCGCAAAGCTACCACAATGTAATTCGTTTAAAGAATTGTGTTGAAGGATTTGACAAATAAATGTGATTGATCTATTTGAGATATAAATTTATTTTAATAACCAATGACAGAAGTTAGTAAACAATTTAAATAACGAGGAGAAACAAAAGATGCAGATGATATCAATTATTGAAAATGAAAATATGTTTTATCTATTCAAACCCTTTTCTAAAATAATAAATTCCAGTGGTTGCAAATGTTTACCGGTAAGTCCATCTTCTACAAAAGCTTTTCGTTCACCGGATTCCCGGTAGCCATTTCTATTATACCAGCTAATCAATTCTGAGCGAACAGAAATCACACTCATATAAATAGAAGTAGCCTTTACCTGTTCTGCAAATTCTTCTGAAGCCTGCAATATTTGTTTACCAATACCAAAGCCCTGTAAAAGCGGCGATACACTAAACATACCCAGGTAAATTTTACTACCATGCTGCTGCAGGTTTACACATCCAACAATTTCGTTTTTTTCGTTGGTATACTTTAGAAAAACACTTGCCGGCAGTTGCATTACTTCAAGCAGATTGTTGTCATCTGTACGAACATCTCCTGCAATGATATTGGCTTCGGTAGTCCAGCCCTGCCTGGAACTTTCTCCCCGGTAGGCACTGTTTAATAAATTTTTTATCAAAGGAATATCTTCCGTGGTTGCCAAACTGATATGTGGGTTGGAGAATAGATGCATGGTAAACACGAATATAAAATATCCTTTACAAACTGTGGCTATTTATGTTATGGAATTGTGAATGGTGAATTTGAATAGTGAATGGTGAATAGTGAATGGTGAATGGTGAATGGTGAATTGTGATGACCTTTTCACTTTTGACTTTTGACCTTTGACCTTTTCACTTTTGACTTTTGACCTTTGACCTTTTCACCTTTGACCTTTGACTTTTGACTTTTGACCTTTGACCTTTGACCTTTGACCTTTGACCTTTCACCTTTGACTTTTGACCTTTGACCTTTGACTTTTGACTTTTGACCTTTGACCTTTTCACCTTTGACCTTTGACTTTTGACTTTTGACCTTTGACTTTTGACCAGTATATTATCATGGCAAAAAAATACCCCACAGATTTCTTTCACTTAATTTCTGTAAATTTAAAAACGATAAAAATGTATGTTATGGATCAAAAAATAATTAACCTGTATGACGAATACACTCATAAGCCGCTTAAACGAAGTGAGTTTATTAAGCGGCTGGTATTATTAACCGGCAGCACGGTTGCAGCAATGGCAATACTCCCATTGATAGAAGTAAACCAGGCACATGCTGCAATTACACCGCAAGGCGATCTTTTTACAGAAAAAATTCATTACCCAGGTGTGCCCAATGATATGTATGCCTATGTAGCAAGGCCAGCAGCACTAAAAAAATACCCGGCTATCATCATCATTCATGAAAACCGTGGACTGAATGCCCATATTGAAGATGTGACAAGGCGTGCAGCCAAAGCCGGTTACCTGGCCATTGCACCCAATGCTTTATCGGCGCTGGGAACGATACCCCAAACAGATGATGAAGCAAGAGCAAAGTTCCAGGAACTGAAGCCGGAAAATAATTTACAAAATTTCATCAATATGTTTGATTATTTATCTACCAGGAATGATTACAATGGCAAAGCCGGCTGTGTAGGTTTTTGCTGGGGTGGAGCTATGGCTAATGACCTTGCCGTTAATGTTCCTTCATTAAAAGCAGCGGTAGCATTTTATGGCCGTCAACCCGCAGCCGAAAAGGCAGGCAACATAAAAGCTGCCATTCAATTGCATTATGCAGGCCTTGATGAAAGGGTAAATACCGGTATCGCTAAATATGAAGAAGCGCTTAAGAAAAATAATATCAACTACCAGTTATTTATGTACGAAGGGGTGAACCATGCTTTTCATAATGACACTTCCGGCGCCAGGTATAATGAAGCCGCTGCAAAACTTGCATGGCAAAGAAGCCTGGATTTTTTTGAAAAATACCTCCATTAAAAAACGGTTATCTGTTTACTTTTTTCATAGATCCTACATTAAAATAATTGTTGGTAGTCTACGGGATATTTTTTTTACCAGGGGTAAATCCTTTTACAAAAAATGATGAAAATATTTACTGCAGCACAAATACGAAACTGGGATGCTTACAGCATAGAACATGAACCTGTTTCATCTATCCAATTAATGGAAAGGGCTGCCACAGCATCTTGTAACTGGCTGCAGGACCACGTACTTGATAATAAAATAACTAAACCTGCCGCAAAGGAGACTGTCATAAAAATATTTTGTGGTAAAGGAAACAATGGCGGCGATGGCCTTGCCATAGCAAGGATACTCATCAGCAAAAGCTACAAAGTGTTTACGTATATCCTGGACACGGAAAATAAAAGCAGCCATGATTTTGACCATAACCTCATACAACTGCAGGCCACTAACAATAACATACATTTTATAAGTGATAAAGCATTATTTCCCGAAATCAATGATCATGACCTTATTATTGATGCCCTGTTTGGTACCGGACTTAATAAACCAATGGAGGGTTTGGCCGCTTCACTGCTGCAGCATATCAATTTATTTAAAGCAAGGGTTGTTGCGATAGATATACCTTCCGGCATGTATGCCGACAAAACATCTGTCAACCTGCTTACCATAAAAGCAAATGATACCCTCAGTTTTCAAACCTATAAAATGGCTTTCTTACTGGCAGAAAATGAAGCAGCCACAGGGGCAGTACATATCCTTGACATTGGTTTACACAAGGCATTTGAAAACAAAGAATCCGCTCAGTATAATTTAACCGGCCAGGCATTTATTAAACAAATTTACAGGCCAAGAAAACAGTTTGCACACAAAGGAAACTTCGGCCATGCATTACTGTTAGCCGGCAGTTATGGTAAGATGGGCGCTGCCATCCTTGTGTCCAAAGCCTGCCTTAGAAGTGGTGTTGGTTTATTAACGGTGTTTGTACCGGCATGCGGCTACGAAATATTACAGGCTACCACGCCGGAAGCAATGGTAATAACTGCAACTGATATTGATTATTCAAAATATACCATTGCAGGAGCCGGACCAGGTTTAGGAACCGGGGAGGAAGCAGTAAAATTAATAACCCATCTGCTGCAACATCATAGCCAGCTAAAAAATCAATCATCCGGCGAGGGCTGCAGTTTGGTGCTGGATGCCGATGCCCTTAATATTTTAGCGGCACATCCGGCATTATTGAAGCAATTACCTGTTAATACCATTTTAACACCGCATCCCAAAGAATTTGAGCGGCTGTTTGGAAAAACCAATAATGATTTTGAACAAATAACTGTAGCACTGCAAAAAGCCAATCAATACCAATGTTATATTATCCTGAAGGGACATCACAGTTTTATTGCTACTCCTTCCGGCATAGGATTTTTTAATAACACAGGCAATGCAGGAATGGCTACAGGAGGCAGTGGCGATGTACTTACCGGCATACTCACCGGTCTTGCTGCACAAGGTTATACAACTTTAGAAACCTGCCTGCTGGGCGTATACCTACATGGCCTGGCAGGAGATATTGCCGCAAACAAATTTGGTCAGGAAGCCATGCTGGCAGGCGATATTACCGAATCGCTGGGCGATGCATTTAAATCTTTATCGTAAAAAAATAGCCACCCTTTTTAGGGCAGCTAATGTATCGGGTATCCAACATTTTATTTATTTTTTCATTAAAACTGTAATTATAACAATCCCCTGGCTTGTAAGCTTCAGCTCGTATTTACCGGCGCCAAACTTTTCATTTATTTCAAAGCTTTCTGTAGAGGCTGTGCTATTATGCAGGATTGTTTTACTGCTCACCAACTGCCCGGCTGCATTGAACAACTGAAGCAAATAATTACCCTTTGGTATATTTTTGAACTGAATTGAAATCATTTTTCCCACCACCGGATTTGGATACACATTGATGGATGCAGCATCCTTTACAACAACCCTGTTTACCTTTACGGTTTTACTGTAACCTGCGGCTCCGCTGATATCTACCGAACGGATACGATAATAACTATTACCGTCAAACGGGCTGGTATCAGTGAATTTGTACATGGCACTTCCGCCATTGGATGCTGTGGCCGCAGTTGTATGGATGGCAGCAAATGCAGATCCGTCAGCAGATTTTTCTACTTCATATTGTTGTATGTTCAACTCATTGCCGGTTGTCCAATCCACCACATTATTTTTTTGTTGTGGGTATGCTTTCACTGATGTGAATGTTACCGGCAAAACAACGGCTGGTTTAAACACAATACTAAATCGGTTGATGGCATAGGATGCAGGATCAGCATTAATAGTAAATGGTATACTGGTTATTCCATTCATATCAAGCGGCATGTTATTATTCGTATTGGAATAACTGTCTTTTATAACAGCTTCTGTATTTGTAAGCTGCATATTGTTGGTGGTAATGGCAAGTTTGTAATTACCCAGTTTCATCTGGTAAAGATTTAAAAAGGTAGTGTCACTTGATGTGATGGTTTTCCTTCTTTCAATTGCCAGCATCTTACCTTCTCTTTTGATGCCAACGTTTTCACTGCCACTGGTTAGTTTTTTTGCATCCTGGCTATTAATAATATTCACATGTTCATCATCATAAGTAGTAAGGATACCATCAATCAAAGTGGTGCTGCTGTTTGCATTTGCAGAGAGCAGGTTTACCCTCACCTGTTGCTTAAAACCATTGGTGCGGCCAAACAAAAAATCGCTGCCCCCGGCTGTTTTGTCAGATTCTTTAACAACAATTGTTCCTGCAGTCAGGCTGTCTTCAGACTGAACCATGATGGCTTCTCCACTTGCAATGTGCTGGCTTACCGGGCTAACAGAAGCTGTGAAATCGTATCGCCCTCCTATAGCATCCCAGGAAGCGGTAACATAACCACCCAGGCCATAGTTACCTGATAGTTTGGGATCCCAGGCATAAAAACCATTTCTAACATTAGTGCGGCTGAGTGTTTCAAAATTAATTGCTGAAGCGTATGGGTTACCAAACACTGTATACCCAGTAGCATTTACATTGCTGGTAACATTCCCCGCATTTACCTGACCCTTCATCCTTAAAGTAGTAGAAGTGATAGCTGCCGAAGTTCCCTGCATTAAATCAATTCCCCTGTTTCCCCTTACAAATAAAAAGTAGCCGGGATAGCTGGTAATGGCTGCATTGGTGCCGGGTGTTGACGGTATACCTACAAATGTATTATTGGCATTATTATATACTTTTAAAGAAGGATTGCTGGTAAGCCCCCGATCATAGCCATTAGCTGTAGAGCCTCCCTGGATAAATACTCCATAACCCGGTAAAATATTGGGGTTGGAAGAAGCGTTAGTAACACCTTCCTGCCATGCGGCATTAATACTCGGGGCGCCAGTACTTTTTATTGGCGCACTTAACAATCGCCATGCATTACGCATAGGAATATATCTTTCAATATTAATCTTGCCTGTAATAAATGCTGTGGCAGCACCTCCTCCATCCACGGGTAATGCAGCAATGCGGGCGGTACCTGTTTCATTTGATTTTAAATTCAAATGATCATTGGTAGTAAAGGTTTTTCCTGCTCCTATATTAAGTGTTCCAGAGAGCGTATCTGTACCTTCCAGAGATACATTATTGCTGATGATTAAATTTTTAATTGTGTTATTAAAAAATACATTGGCAGGAAGTATCTGATCAGAAGATCCATTCATCTCTATTGTACCATTCGTTACATCAAATGTTCCGGCATTGATAATGGTACCTTGTATTTTTAAAGCTGCGTTGCTTAATGTAAGACTGCCACCACTTTCAATGGTAATATTATTTAATGTCTGTGCACTGTTAAGTACCGGGTATATATTTACACCGGATGGAATTATTACGTTGGATGATGCTGTAGGCACACCTGCACAAGACCAGTTTTCAATATTGGCCCAGTCATTGTTTAAAGAGCCCGTCCACATTCCGGCAGTACCAACTTTAATAATGGTATTGGTAAAATAAGCACCGCAATAAGCACCCGCATCAATATTATACTTTACGGTATAAGTGCCCACCGTGCTTGCACCTAAATTAATTTCCCCGGTTGAGGTATTAATAGATAAACCCGGTTCTGCTGAAAAAGTGCCACCGGTAGTACCTGTCTGTGTAATAGTTGCAATACCGGCATTGGTGCAATAAGGTGATGCTGCATAAGAAATATCTGTACCATTGTTACAAATTTCGCCAACTACAAAATGATCGAAAGCTGTTAAACCAGTTGCTTTAATATTAGTAGGATTGGGTGAAACAGTAACTGGTATAGACCATGAAGAACCATTGTGATTAACAACACTAAAGGCTGCTGTATTAGCCCCTGCATCTACATCTGATGCGGCAAAATTAAAGGTTGCATCATAATGGGAAAATACAATACCGTCATTCATTAAGTCCCAATAGCGGTTCACCGTTCTAGATCCGTTTACCGGGGAATTATTCAGTGCCGCATGATCTCCTGCTATTGTAAAAGCCATAAGATTACCTGCAGTGGATACCCCTGAAAAAGCAGTTTCCATAGGTGTATAAATAGACGCATCGCCTATTTCATAATTTGTGATTGTATTGCCAGTGGCAATACTTTTTTGCAGGTTACCATACACCCATCCTGTATTTTGTGCAGCCCCAATAACAGTGCCGCCGGTGGGCTGAATAACAGCAAAATTGCCTGTAGTAAGTTTGCCCGAAACAAAATTTAATACCCCATTTACAGGCAAATTGGAGGTAAGATTTGCAGAACCTGAAGTTTTCTGGATGGTAAAATTATTCAGGGGAGTGAGGGTGTTTACATTTTGTGTATCTGCACCATTTAATATAAAAGTAGAAGTGCCCCTGTTAATGGTGCCATTGTTGGCCAAATTGCCGCTCACATAATAACTATAACTTCCGGCATTTAAAATAGATCCGCTGTTTACCATCAGGTTACTGTTTATGTTCCAATTGGAAGAAGGGCTAATGCCAGCCGGGTTGGTATTTGAAATGAGCAACCTGAAAAAAGAAGTAGGAGTACCTAAAAGGGTAATGGCTCCCGCCCCGCCAAACACTACCCTGTCAGTACTTATAAAGTTATTACCAAGATTTATAGTGGCAGCAGTGGCAGGAATAAAATTTATAGTACCATTGCTGGTAATGGCTCCATTATTTGTAACAGCACCCAGCATATTATGAGTGGCATCGCCCCCGTTAAATGAAGCCCCGTTACTTACCGTAAGGGAATTCAAAATTGTCCATCCTACGCTTGGGTTTACACCTCCAGTATTATTAATATTCAGAAAAGCAAATTGTGGCGCAGAAGTAGAATTTAATACAGGAGAAACGGTGCCATTAAAATTTACAGTTACTGCCACTGTTTGAACTGCATTTATTAAACTCAATGTTTGTAAAACATTGCCGGTAAACGTTGTTGTGCCAAGAGCAATTAAAGTTCCACTGTTTATTAAATCGCCGTGCAACGTAGTTACAATCGTTGATCCGCCATTTACCGCACCCGTACTCGTAATGTTTAATAATCCATTAAATGATTCATTATTTAAGAAACTATAGGTGCCTGTTATAGTCATGTTGTTAAAGGTAGTATTGCCCGAAATAGATTTGCCGGTGCCGGCACATAAAACCGTACTGGCAGACGGAACAAAGGTTCCGTTGTTTATCCAGTTTCCTCTAAGGTCTATCGTGTTGGATCCTGCGTCAAATGTTGCACCGGTTTCTATGTTTAAACTGGTAATTACAGTAATGGGGGTATATAATATTTTTTGCCCGCTGCTTCTAAAAATAATATTACCGTAAACCACACCATGCAATAAAAGATGCTGGGTGCTGGTGCCATTAAATATCACAGTACTGTTGGGCGATAAATTATAGGTTGCAAATTTATTAGGAGCATTGTCGGCCCCAATGATCAGGGTCGCATTGTCGCTCATGGTAGCCGTACCTCCTACAATATCCCTGTTAAAAAAGTAAGAGCCAATATCTAAGGTACCGGAGGTACCCGTAAGGTTACCTTTTAAAGTTACATTGCCAGTAAGAATAGCTACAGTCCCTACCGGTTTATTTATATGCAGATTATTGAACGTACTCGATGAAATTGTTTGTATACCGCTACCATCAAAATAAATGCTTGCGCCTGTGCCAGTAAAAGTTCCATTATTGAGCCAGTTACCACCTACATGCAGAATATTCTGGTTGTGCAGTGTTGCACCTGCAGCAATATTCACATCACCTAATATGGTTGTCTGGGAAAGATTTTCCAGTTCACCACCGGAAACGATCAGATTACCACCAATGGCAGCAGCAGTTGGAGTATTGATAGAAGCAATTCCACCGCTTTTATTGATGGTGAGATTGTGGTAACCTACATTTGCTATTTCCTGGTTTTGATCACCATTAAAGGTTACCGTTCCATTGGCCGCATTAAAAACACCACCGTTATGTGTGTAATTTTTATGCAGATTGATTGCCCCTGCACCGGTAAAATTGATAGCCGCATCACCCGACTGGTATAACAATCCCAACACATTTACGGTACCCGTTGTTATATTCAAATTAACAGACTGCCCGGTTATATCATCACTTAAAATCAAATCACCATTTACTGTAATGGTTTTATCATTTGCATTGATCGTATGAATGGCATTGCCTTCCCAGTCTCCATCCACGTTGCCCTCAGTAGTAAGAGAGCCTGTGCCTGCAAGCGTAAGGGTTACCTCTTTTGTGCTTCCAAAATGAATGCTCTTTGCTGCTGATACATTGCTGATAGTGGGCTGATAATTAAAATTAAAAGTTCCTAAATTCACAATATCAGATGCAGTAGGTGGCATAGATGGAGCTCCCTGGATAGTGGTCCAGTTTGCTGCCGTATTCCAATCTGTATTTTCACTGCCATCCCATTCTACAATGTTCGATTGGCTGGAAAAAGTCCAGCGGTCGTTCAAATTCGTTAACCCACTTTGTTCTACATAATTATTGCCCGCATCATTGGCTGATTTTCCAATATTGACCCAAGATGAACCGTTATAATTCCATAAAGTCATGGTGGCTTCATCATTACCGTTCAACTCATCATCTTCGTAAGCCAAACGAAGTGTGGCATTATAGGTTCCTGAGGGAATAGTTATATTGTAACGGGCATTTACTGCTCCGCCAAAAGGGAAATCACTAATAATTTCATCTTTTATAAAAACGGTTATGCTGCTTACAGATGATACCGATGAAAAAAGAATGGTATTATAAGCATTTTTAAAAGCATATTCCACGCCTGTTGTAAACGCATGACTGCGTTTTATATATCCATATATATCGCCGTTGCCATTTCTCGTACCTGTAATTGTAAGGGTATTTAAACCTGTAATAATTTTTCCATTGGTCATGTTTACAATAGCAGCAGATATATCACTTTGTAATATTAATAAAGTGCTGGAATTGCTGGTATTTCTTGTAAGAATATTAAAGGTAGTGGCACCATTTAAATAAGCAGTTGCAGGCCCTAAAAATTGTACGGTACTTGTACCTGCTGCAAAGGTTCCGGCATTGGTCCAGTTACCATATATTGAATGAGTATATGTAGCAGCACTAAAGTTTGTGCCCGTTGCTATATTGATATTATGAGTAGTGCTGATATTACCAAGGGCTGTTTTTGTATTACCATTAGATAAAATAAGATTGCTATAAGTAATAGCATTTACATTTTGAGCACCTGCACCATTAAAATTTACAGTGTTGGGTGTGGATGTAGTTACATCAAAAATCCCCGCAGTGATGGTTAACATATTTGCAATCCCTAAAACAGCGTTGGCAGACAACTTCAGTGAAGTACCATTGATAGTAGTATTGTAAAGATTCGCTGTGCCACTAAGCGATGATGTGCCGGTAAAAGTAGCCGTGCCCGCTGTGGCAGAAAAAGTTCCCACAACGTTTATACCCGTAGCAATAGAAAAATCTGCATTGGCCACAATAGCTCCGGTTATGGATAAAAAGCTAAATGCTTTTGTGCCCGCTCCCGAAATGGTTTTACCACTGCCACTTAGCGTAACAATACCTGCACTTGAAACAAAACTTCCACTCACCAAAAGGTTGCCAGTCACTGCCAGCGATGTGGCTGTTGTAATAGTACCAGTGATGGTTAAATTATCGGGCGCTATACCAGAGCCACTGATGGTTTTGTCTGTGCCCGTCATTGTTAGCGTGCCGCCACTTGCCTGTGTAAAAGAACCGGCGCCTGTTGTAGCAAGGTTACCGGTTAGCGTAATATTATTGGCCGAAAATACAATGCCCGAATTTGCAATGGAAAGGTTATTAAAATTCTGTGCACCGCTACCACTTACCGATGCTCCGGTTCCTGTAAAAATAATGGTACCGGTATTGCCATTAAAGGTTCCGCTGTTGGCCCAGTTGCCTCCAATGCTGTTAGTAAAACTCCCACCATCAAAAGTGGTGGATGCACCAATGGTAACGGTTCCATTTACGGTAATATTAGATGCCGCAGCAAAGGAAACAGCACTGCCCGCACCCAGTGTGGAAATCAAATTTCCCACTATTGTTAGAGCCGTGGCAGGAAAAGTTTTGATGGCAGCACCGGTAGCACTGCTTAGTTTTAGATTACCATACAATTGATTGGAGACTGTTTGATTGGTACCGGAATATTCTACCGTTCCGGCTACAGCTAATGCTATGGTTGTATAATTAATTGGAAAAGTATTGGTACCACCAATCTTTAAAGTGGTGTTATTAGAAACGGTGATTGATCCCCCAGTAGTTGTGCGATTGGCGCTGTAAACTCCAAGATCAAATGTGCCGTCCGAAAGTAAAAGGCTGTTGGAAATATTTGTGTTTACATTCAAACTTACTGTATTGGTACTGTTGCTCAATACAAGATTGTTAAAAGTTGTTTCAAAAGTACCGGCAATAGACTGAGGAACACTACCATTAAAAGTAACGAATCTTGCTCTGCCATTAAATGCTGTGGCAGAAGAGTTGTTTATCCAGTTGCCTGCAACAGAAATGTTATATGCGTTTACATCAATAGTGCCGGCGGCAATGGTAAGATTATTTTTTACTTCAATAGCCACAGGCAACAACAGGCCGTTGCTGTTAGTAAGGGTTAAGTTATTAAATGTAGAAACATTTGAAAAAGTTTGCTGCCCGTTAGTTCCATTAAAATTCGTTGTTCCATTATCTGTATAAGTGCCGTTATTAGTAAGATTGCCGGCAATATTTAATGTTCCTGCAGCCGTAGTAGTTACACTTGCGCCAGCATTTATAATAAGACTATTACAGAAAACGCTGCTGATGATGGATGGCATGTTAAGAACACCCGCTGCAATGGTAACATTGGTACCAGAGCCGGGAACCGAAGCACTGCACCAGTTGCCCGCATCTGCCCAGTCTGAACTTATATTACCTGTCCATTGGCCTGCATTGCTACTACTCACCACATTTGTATATGCAGTACTTACACAACTTACAGTAGTTATCAGTAATGTATAAACGCCCGCTGTTGCAGCAGTGTAAACAAATGAAGGATTTTGCAGAGCAGAAGTAAAGCCATTGGGGCCCGTCCATGCATAAGTTGCACCGCTTATTGTTGGTGCACTTAAGGAGATGGATGAGCCGGCACATACCGGGCCACTGTTTCCCGCACCATCAGGAGAAATATATATTGTACTCACTTCAGATGCACTCAGTGCCCTCGCATAAATGAGTACATCATCTAAAGAACCATTAAAGTAAAAACTGGAGGGCTGAGCGGTCCAGGCATTCATATTATCATATCCTATCTTCCAGTAACCAGAATAATTTTGGGCAGAGGTAATTGCAGCATTGCTACCCACCTGGGTTCCATCCATATACAAAACCATGCCCCCCGTACCGGATAATGTGGCTGTGGCCAAATGCCATTTGCCATCATTATAGGCTAAAGGAGATCTAACGGTTTGCACATTATCAGGGTATACCCCAAAATAAACCTGGCCATTGTCAGCCATGTAAATATGACGATCATAACTATTACTCTGCCCTGTTTGGTTTTCTCCAAAACCTATTAATTTACCACCTGTTAAAGAGGTTGTTTTAAACCAGATAGAAACCGTGAAATCATTTGGATTAGTATAAAGATTTACCGTGGAAACGTATTGATTAACTCCATTAAAACTAATGGCTTTACCGGCAATATCAAAGCGGTCTGTTGTGGCAGGCGGGGCATTTTGCAAACTGCCCTGGTTGTTTCCTATTGCATCATTTGCATTGCCTTCAAATTTATAATTAGCTATTAAATTCGTAGTAGGAATTTGTGATGCAGATATTCCTGAAATCACGATGGTTGCAGCATTAGACTCGTTGGAAGCTACATATGGGCTTGGAGAAATATTATTGATGCTGCTCAACTGGGCCTTACGATAAATAAAATAAGTACCTGGCGTATTGAAAGGGGCATTAATTGTTGATGGTGTAAACGTAGCACTTGTAGCACCGGCTATATCTGTTCTTACTCCACCGGCTGTTGTACTGTAACACCACTGGTAACCCGTGCCAGACAGGGTAATTCCTGCTGGCAAAGTACCATACACATCTCCACCAATGGATGCACCTACATTACCCTGGCAAAGGGACTGGGAAAGATTTGATGTAAGCGTATTGGCTAATACAAGGGTAAGATTTTGAAATACAGCACGGTTATCTCCACTGTTTTCATAAAAATCATATACTAACGAACTGGTACCGCTTAGATTTAATAATACATTTGGCCGGTTAGAAAAAGACTGCAATGACCAGATATTGAATATAAGGCTACCATCTATAGTTAAACGGCTTCCATCATCCGACCCCATGCTTACTACATAAAGGCCTTTTTTAGTGGATGCCATTTTAAATCTTGCAGAAAATGTTTCAGAAAATATAGATCTCGTAACTGAATTAGATACCACATTAAAGCACGTGGTATTACCGCCAAATAGTTCATTGAAATTTTCTGTTTCCGTAATTTTACCTATATAAGTATTAAAGTTTGTTCCATCATAAATATGTCCTACCCATGAGTTTGTACCAGATGCATTTTGATCATCTGCAGAAGCAGCAAACGCACTAACAACTACAACGGTAGAACCTACGCAACCATTATTGCCTTTTACATTTAGGGTATAACTTCCGGCTGCCAGTGATGTAAAAATATTAGATACCTGGTAAGTGCCTGCATTTAAACTGTAAGTATAAGGAGCAGTGCCGCCTGTGGCAGTAGCTGTAATAGTTCCGGTGCTTCCGCCTACACAGGTATTGGTAGCAGCGCCTGTTAAAGAAGGGGGTAAGTTTACTGTTAATGAAGCAGCATTAGAAGTGCCGGTGGGCCCGCATGCCTGGCTTATCACTACATCATAAGAACCGGCATTGCCAGCAGCAACTGATGGTATGTTATAAACAGATGAAGTAGCACCGGATATATTTACGCCTGCTTTACGCCATTGATAAGTAAGCGGGGCTAATCCTGTTGCCGTTACAGAAAAACTGGCTGCCTGCCCCGCACACACGGTTACATTTGCCGGTTGCGAAGAAATATTTGGCGCCGCACCACAGGTAACCTGGCTGCCATTCAAAGCGGTACTTAACGCTCCTTCAGTAACCGCATATACTCTCCAGTAATATAACGTGCCTGTTGCTAAGCCAGTTTGCGCAGCGTTAGTAGCATTTGCAGCAGTTCGTAAAACATAAGTATAATTCACGCCATCAGTAGAACGGTAAATAGCAAACCCGGTTTCATTAGAGGAATTATCTGACCAGTTTAAGGTAATGGCACTTGTAGAAATTGCCGTATATGCAAGAAGTGTGGGTGCTGTAGGTAAAGGTGAAGTAAAGGTATAAATTTGTCCTGTTGCGGGATTGATGTTTAAATTATTTGTTTCTGTAGCAGCGCTTACTGCAGGAGCCGTACCTGAACCATTTAAAGACAAAAAATTACCTGCACCCGTGGCTGTGGCTGCAATACCTATTGATGCAGAGCCAGCATTTACAGTTCCTGCTTCCTGCCTGTAAACATATTGTATGCTGCCTGTTGACTCATATAATTTTACCTGGAATGAAATAACACTACTTGTAGCCTGATAATTCCACTTAATATTTAAAAATTGTAAAGTAAAAATCCTGCTACCTACTGACCCGCTGGTTAAATAAGTAAAATTCGTTGGTGTCTGAATATTAAGATCATCCCAAAGTGGCGCCAATACAGGGCGTGGCGTACCTCCGGTAGAAAGATTATTTGTAAACAAAGCATCTGTAATATTTGCACCAAGTGTAAGCCAGCCATTGGTGCTGGCAGATATGGTTGTGTACCGGGTACCCATGTAAAAAAAATCAAATCCAATGGGGACAGTGTTCCAATAACCCTCATCGGTATTACCGGTTCCCGTGGGACTTGTTCCACCAGGTAACGCTGTAAATGTGCCGGATGATGCAACAAAACCATAGTTGCTGATGGTTTGCGACATACTGCTGTAGCATAGCAATACAGCAAGTAAAATAAGGGCGATAGGTTTTCTCATGGAATATTGGTATTGGTTTCAGCCTGGATATATAGTAGTTACATTAGGTGTATAAGTACTATAGATTTTAATCAGTAAAAATCGTATTGAATATGCTTATAAATTGTAGTGGAGCAATGAACGAATTGTAGATATTTGGCTACAATATTTGAGAGGTATTAATTAGTATAATTAAGCGTAGAGGCAGGTTTCATAACATAAAGCGGCATTCCATGCTACAGGAAAGTTCACGGTATTTTTTTTTAAGAATGATCTGATTCTATAAAAGAAAGTAATACTAAAGAAGTAAAAAAAGCTGCTCATTTGCAACTAATATGATGGGATTCATATCATTTCAAAAACAAATAAAACCGTCGGCTCATAAAATGTTACCTTGTTAACATGACCGAACATTTTGATCTGCTCATAGACTCTTATCTGGAAAACAACATCGGCATCAACACGAAGTTTTTATCCCCTGCTCTTTCCAAAGGATTGCAACAAAATATTCTTCAATTGCAAAAAGAAGATAAGATGAGCCCGGCGCAAATTGGAAACGATTTGCACAAAGACAAACAGCAGACAATGCGCAGCGATAAAATTTACTGGATGGATAAATCCCGTGACAATGTATTTGAACAGGAATTTTTGAAACTGGCAGAAGATTTTATTGAACATTTAAACCGAACCTGCTACACCGGCATTAACGGATACGAATTTCATTATGCTGTGTACGAGGAGGGCAGTTCTTACAAACGGCACAGAGATCAGTTTAAAAATAACAGCGATCGTAAATTTTCACTTATCAGTTATTTAAATGACAACTGGCAGCAAGAAGATGGCGGGCAGTTATGGGTTTACCAGGATGATGCAGTGCAAAAAATTTTACCCCAATCGCAAACTGCTGTATTTTTTAAAAGTGATGAAATGGAACATGAAGTTACCATGGCAAACCGCAGCAGGATGAGCATTACGGGCTGGCTTAAACAAATGTAACTAAGGTCCCCAAATATTTATTCCTGCACTAAATAATTTTTTTTGCTTCATTAATTTGTGCATCACTGCCCATTACAATTAATCTTTCGCCCGGATTTACCTGGCAGGATGAAGGAGGATTAATATTATACTCACTGGCCTGGTTTTTAATCCCCAAAATGGTACAATTGGTTTTTTTCCATAAATCCAGTTCATACAATGAAATGCTTTTAGTTGCCTTCAATTCTGCTACTCTAAATTCAAAATTATTTCTTACGGTCATCATAGACAGCATTTCTACCACATCCGGCAGTATCACCAATGTAGCCATATGAGCCCCTCCAATTTTATCGGGCATAATCACATTGTCGGCCCCTGCAACTTTAAGCTTATTTACAGAAGAATCCTGGCTGGCCCTGCTTATAAGATATACCGCAGGATTTAATTGTTTGGCAGTAAGCACCACAAATAAATTATCGGGATCTATAGGAAGCGTGGTAATAACCGCTCTTGCATTTTTTATACCTGCCTCCAGTAATATTTCATCTTTGGTAGAATCGCCTTTAATAAAATAAGGCACTTTAAAATTCAGATCTGTCGGACAATCAATTTTTTCTTCTATAATCACAAATGGAATATTGTTATCGTGCAGTACCTGGGCACTTTCTTTTCCATTGCGCCCAAACCCACATATGATCACATGATCTTTTAATTGTTGAATTTTATTGTCCATTTTAATTTTTTTATAATTATTGATAAACTCAAGATCAAAAAAATAATGAGTAAGCAAACCCACAAAATAGGCGAACAAACCAATGTTCATCACAATAAGAATGATGGTAAAAATTCTTCCAGCTTCACTCAGCGGCCTCACTTCATTAAACCCTACCGAGGCTACGGTAATAATGGTCATATAAAGTGCTTCCAGGAAATAATAATCTTCTATCAGCATATAACCAACAGTACCAATAAGCACAATGGCAACCAATAATAAAAAAGGAGAGAAAAGCCCTTTGAAAAGATTTAACCGTTTTAAAAAATACATATGATAACTTATAACTGAAAATTATGACTTTGCACTCAACCAAATAATGATTAAAATCAATTTAAATAAAATTGATAACAGCACTTATTTAAAAACCAACGGGTATTACATCAGCAAACAGATTCATTTTTTTGTTTTGATTAAGCTTCCTATTTTCACGGCATGCAGGTTACCAACCCACATATCGCCCGATTGTTGGCATGTACCAGCCTGGAAGAAAAAGAACAGGTAAAGAGATACAGCCTCGATCAGCAACATACCCTTAAATCTTTAAAGGCAGAAGGATTGGCTTTGCACCCCATTAGTGTAACCCGTAAAAATTTTGGTTATGCCGATTATCCGGAAATAAGTTTCCGTCTCAATTTTCCGGCAGAGACCAACCTCTTTAAAGATGGTGCAGCAATTGAATGTTTTTTCCAGGGCGAAGAACCTGTGAAAGGAGTATTAATAAACCTGGATGGGAAAACAGGCGAGTTCCGTTTGTTTGCGCCCGACTTTCCAGACTGGATAGAAGATGAGGGCGTAGGTATTAAACTGGCACCCGATCAGCGCACAACCACCATCATGAAAACGGCGCTTAATAATTTAGTGCATCATAAAGAGCTGTATCAATTATTTGAACAATTACACAATGATACTGCCGGCGCAAATCAGTTTAATAATAAAACAACCGTTACCCTTTCATTTAAAAATAAACATTTAAATAAAAGCCAGCAGCAGGCTGTAGAAGCCATCACACAAAACGAGCAAATTACGATTGTACATGGCCCTCCCGGCACAGGCAAAACCACTACCCTTGTAGAAGCCATTGTACAACTGGTTAAACTGGGAGAAAAAGTATTGGTATCAGCACCCAGCAATACTGCTGTAGATAATATTGCCAAAGGATTAATTACCCAGGGCCTGAAAGTGCTGCGGGTGGGCAATACCAGCAAAGTAGATGAAACCGTTTTTCAATATACTCCCGAAGGAAAATTATCCAACAGCAAACAACTAAAAGAAATAAAACAACTAAAAATAAGGGCAGAAGAATTTAGAAAAATGGCGCTGAAATACAAACGTAGTTTTGGTAAATCGGAGCGGGAGCAGCGCAATCTTTTGTTTAAAGAAGTAAAAAATATAAGAACAGAAATAAAAAAATTACAGGCCTACAATGAAGAAAAATTATACAGCGAGGCTGAAGTTATTTTAGGCACACCCGTAGGATTGTATGATGCAAAAATAAATCAGTTTACTTTTCATACACTGCTGATAGATGAAGCAGGGCAATGCATAGAGCCATTGGCATGGTGTATTTTTTCCCTGGCAAAAAAATTCGTACTGGCAGGAGATCATCTGCAACTGCCTCCTACTGTGCTGAGCAACGAAGCGGCACGCCTTGGTTTAAACAAATCTATTTTAGAAATAAGTATCGCCACGGTAAACAATGTTTTTCTGCTCAATACACAATACCGAATGAGGCAAGCGATTGCAGGGTTCTCCGGAAATTATTTTTATAACGGGCTGCTGTTATCCGCTTCACATCTTACCAACATTGCCACACATATTACTTTTATAGATACAGCCGGAAGCGGGTATAACGAAAAACATGGCAGCGATGGCAGCAGCCTGCAAAACGAAGGCGAATTGCAAATAGTACAAAAATTACTTTTAACAGAAATGCTGGATCCTTTACATACTGCTTTTATTTCTCCCTATGCCGGGCAGGTGGCTTCAGCCAAAGAATTGTTACCAAAGCAAATGCGCATCAGCACCATTGACAGTTTTCAGGGGCAGGAAAAAGAAATTATTATTTTGTCGCTGGTAAGAAGTAATGATGATGGCGATATTGGATTTTTAAAAGATTACCGCCGCATGAACGTAGCCATCACAAGAGCCAAAGAACAGTTATTTGTAATTGGCGACAGTGCCACCATTGGCGGCGATGCTTTTTACAACGCCTTTCTTACTTATATAGAAACAGCAGGCACATACAGAACAGTATGGGAATTTGAAATGTGAGCTGTCAGGCCAGTTAGGTGTCAGGTTAGGTGTCAGGCCACTATTGGAGTGTCTCTAAATTTGAGTACTTGCAAAAGTGGCCAGACACCTTGCAAAAGTGGCCAGACACCTGCCAGTTAGGTGTCAGGCCACTATCGGAGTGTCTCTAAATTTGAGTGCTTGCAAAAGTGGCCAGACACCTTGCACACCTGCAAAATATTTCAATTCATTTTTTATTCATTTCCTTTGCAGTTCAATTTTATTTTTATGCTCCTTTCTATTGCTCCTTATTTTGGATACCTTGCTTCCTTATTCCTTATTCTTGCGCTTGTAGTAAATAATGACCTTAAGTTCAGGTGGTATAATACATTCGGCAATATTGCATTTATCATTTATGCTATCCTGTTGCTGGCTATCCCGGTATTACTTACCAATGTTATTTTAATTTTTATCAATATTTACTACCTGTATAAAATTTACAACAAAAAAGAAAATTTTGATTTGATGGAGTTTAAAGGCGAGGAAAAACTTGCCCAAAAATTCATGGAATATTACCAAAAAGATATGGCCGGTTACTTTCCGCATTTTGATAAAAATCACCTGCAGCATAACCTTAATTTTGTTATAACCCGTGACCTTGTCATTGCCAATATGTTCAGCGCCGCTGTATATGCAAATGGTGATGCCAGCGTAGAATTAAATTATACGCTTCAAAAATTTCGTGACTTTAAAATAGGTAGTTTTATTTTTGAAAAAGAGCGGGAATACCTTATTTCTAAAGGCATCAAACGAATTGTTTACCACCAGGTAACCAACAAAAGCCACCTCAGTTTTTTAAAAGTAATGGGCTTTACCAAAGAAACTATTGATAACACAGCTTGTTATGTAAAAGGGCTGTAGTGAGTAAGGCAATAAAATCCTGCTTTGCCGGAATCCCCTTAAATAAAAAACGGTTTAAAACTATACGAAATATTAAATTTGAACTATGAAATAAATACTTGAATTGAATGAAAAAAAAGTTCCGGTTGTTCGTATTAACAAGTCTTTGAATAAATACGACAATGTTGTTCTCTTTCCTGAAAAAGTAAAGGAAGCCAAAGAAGCTTTTAAAAAATTTGGAGTTCCTGAGTTAAAGAAGCAAAGCCGCTAACATTAACTAAAATACCTTATAACCCCACATAAAAAGCCCACACAATTAAATTATTTACATGGCTTTTGGTTATCTACATCCAGGCAGACAAGTTTTTTGTTGACCGGCGTGTGTCAGTTTTCTAAAGCTCGTAATGTAGTTTCTTACACCCTCCTTACTGCCTGTGCATATGCTGTACAATCTTCGCTTTTAAAAACAATAAGCTGTACATACAATTTAGCTTTAGTTTGGGGTTGCACTCGTTCTATAAAATTTATTCAATAATTAAATATTCACTAACTGCTTTACTTCATTTGGGCTGGACGGAATTATTATAGGCTTTTAGTTTTTAAGCCACTGGCTGAAGCCTTCCGAAATTATCGGAACAGCACGGGGTAAATGGCAATCACTTGCGGGCAAAAAGGCTCAACTGCAGTGGCAGAAAAAAATTATACGATACCACTTATCTGGATACGGCGTCGGCCGCACTCTTCGAACACTCGCTATACCAAAAGAATGGACCGGAGCACCCCACATTGGAGAAAAAAGAATGACGCAGAGAGTGGGCTGATTAATCTTTACCACCCAGCCCAAAAATGCACCCAACGTTTTTGTTAGCTAAATTTATGCATGTTTACTACTCCCAACTATACATCTAATTTTATACGCCGAAAACCATTGCCGAAGCTTGATGTTGGCGATATATATCCTGTTTATAAACGGCCAATAATGATTTATTAAATAAAACCAAGGTCGGTGGTATGGATGTAATCTATTAATGCTACTGTGTTCTTTAAGTTTAGCTTTGTAAGTATATTATGCCTGTGCACTTCTACCGTTTTGTCTGATACATTTATTTTGGAAGCAATTTCTTTGGATGAAAACCCTTTTTTTATAAGCAATACAATTTCAATTTCACGCAGCGTTAACTTTTTTATATCCGGCACCGGTTCCCCGGGCTCCAACATTTGTTTCACCATTATATCTTTTATTTCGGAACAGATATAAATTCCATCATGCATCACAATATCAATGGCATTAAACACTTCTTCATACGAAGCGTTTTTTGTTATATATGCCCTGGCGCCAAGGTGCAGCATTTTCTTTGCATAGGCAGGTTCAGTGTGCATGGTAACAGCAATGATCCTGGTACCTGGAGAATATTTCCGAATCAACGGAACTGCATTTAACCCGGAAGTATCCTGCAAATTGATATCAAGCAATACTATATCCGGCCTCATTAATTTAATCATCTCAATACCACTATCAAATGTTCCACTATCCCCAACCAGTTCAATTGTTGGGCTATCCAAAAACAATAAGCGCCACATCTCCCTTATCAATTTATGGTCATCTATCGCTACGATTGTTATTCGTTTCATCTATGATTGATTTTGTTTGTTATCGGGATAAATGCCCTGATAGTAAATCCCTTACCCGCTTCGAATTTCCATCTTTTCCATAAGTAAATTTTGAAGAGGTTTCTACACATCTAAGGGTTCCATCTTCGAAGGTTTGTTGAGATTGGTTTACAAAACAATCCCATTTAAGCATTTTAAAATCAGGCAGGTTAGCGGTTATTTCCTTAAGAATCATTTGTGCTGATGCGGGCGTTAAAATTTCAGAGAATATCTTATTCGTAAGATCCTCTTTTGAAATGACTTTGGAATGAAAAAGCACAGGAGTTGCTTCCGAAAATTGCCCGGGCGTTGGATTAAAGACCCATACGGGTTCCGAAATGTTTTCCGCTAAAAAGCGGGATTCTTCTCCACTTTTCAACAGGCTTGTTTTTGTTTTTTTAAGTGCCGGACGTTTTGCTTTCTGCAAACGCAACAGCCCCGTTATCACCGGGCTAATATCTTCATTTCTTTTTAAAGGAGACTTTGTTCTTAATGATTTTTTTATTTCATCAGGGTTCACAGCCGCACCCTTAAGTGCTTTGTTTTGTTTTAAGCTATGTAGTTTCACGTTAGTTTGGTAATTATTACCAAATGTAAAAACGGAAGCAGGATTAATACATGATTGTAGTCATTAATGCATATGAGTTTTGTTCTATGCATTAGAAATGAAGAAGGGTACATATTAAAAAAGCCGCCATTACAGCGGCTCTTGATATTCTCCGTTTTTATATTATTGCTTAATAAATCCTGTTGTAATTGCAGGTGATTTTCCCTCTAAGCGTAAAAAGTATTTACCTGCAGTAATATTTTCTGCTAAAATGATATTATTTATAGTGGTACCTCCTGCATAGGTTATGGTCAACTTCTGTATCCATTGACCGGTTGCGCTAAAAATGTTTGCTTCGTAGGTATCTTTTACCAACCCGCTTAGCTTAAGCACCATGTTATTACCTGAAATAGTATTGGGAAATATTTGTACCGAAGGACCTTCTTTTGTTTCTGCAATATTTATCTTAACGATGCCGCTGCGATAAGTTAAATCATTGGGGCCAATGGCTTGCACCCGGTAAAAATATCTTCCTGGCAATACACTATGGTCCGTCCAGTTATAACTTGCATTCAGGGTTCCTTTGGCAGGTACCTCTCCTGCTTTGGTAAACTTCATACCATCGGCAGATAACTCTATGGCATATTTGCTGATATCAATTTCACTTTCTACGTCCCAGTTTAGCAGGTTATCTTTATTTTTATTTGCCAATGTTAAAGATTTAAAGATAAATGAAAGAGCAGCAACTGGTTCAAAAACTATACTAAACCTGTTTGCTGCATAGCTGGCAGGATCCGTAGTTACGGTAAAATTTACGGTACTAAGGCCCCCGGTATTTAGTGGCCGGTTATTGAGGGCACTTCCTGCAAGCTTGTCTTTAAGGATAGCAAGCAGGCTATCCCCTGCAGACAGGTCTAATGCTGTTATATCCAGTTGATAACTTTGCAGCTTTAGGCTTTGCAGGTTAATAAATAAAGTATCCCCCGGCACCAGGGTATTCCTTCTTTCAATACTTAACAAATCAGCGCCCCTGCGTAAAGAAATATTCTCGCCAGAATTGGTCATTTTTTTTGCGTCATCTATATTCACATTATTTGAATTACCCGGATCAAAAGTGACTAATAATCCATCTGCAAGCGATCTGCTGCTATCTGCATTTAGCTTTAACAAGTCTACTCTTATGGATGGGTCATACATGCCCTCCCGGCCAAATACCTGATCACTTCCACTGAGCGTTTTATCAGATTCTTTAATGGTCAATGTACCGGAGCTGGCATTATCATTAGACTTTACAAAGAAGGCTTCACCACTGGCAATATACTGGCTTACCGCACTTATAGCAGAAGTAAAATCATATCGTAACATACTACTGTTCCAGTTCCCTGTTACATAGCCACCTAAGCCATAATTTCCACCCATCCTGGGGTCCCATACATAAATGGTATTGGCAACATTCGTTTTGGTTAAAGTGCCAAAATCAATTGCCGATGGATAGGGATTGCCTACCAATGTAAAGTTGTAAGCATTTACAGTTATGGGCAGGCTGCCTGTTGCCAACTTACCCTTCATACGAAGGGTGGTATTGGATGGAGTGGATATTCCCTGTGAAATGTTATAACTTCTGTTGCCGTTTACAAATAGAAAATATCCCGGGTAAGAAGTAATGGGAATATTGGTATTGCTTACACTGGCTAAACTATTGTTTACATTGTTATAATACTTCATAGAAGCATAGTTGGTAGGGCTCTGGTCGAAACCATTGCCTACCGTACCGCCAGCAATATGTGTTCCATACCCCGGGTATGGGTTAGGGTTGGGCGAAGCTGTTGTAACGCCTTCCTGCCACGAAGCGTTAATAGAAGGAGCACCGGTGGACGAGAGCGGAACTCCTAATAGTCGCCATACTCTTTTTGCCGGTATATATCTTTCTATGGTTGCATTGCCTGTAATATAGGAAGTAGCTATACCTGATCCATCTACCGGCAATGCTGCTAACTGTGCAGTACCAATTAAATCGGATCTTAAAACAAGGTATCCATTAGAAGCAAGGGTGCCGGAAGCTACCGTTAATATCTTTTTTATACTTAGCTGCGCATTTAAAGTAAAAGTAACCCCGGCATCTACTGCCACTATAAACTCATTTAAGGTATTGCTGCTGCTGCCTGTAGTAGCAGTATTGGTATTACCGGTTACTTTAAGTTTGCCAGCCCCGGATATGCTAGCATCATTGGCGTTATTAACAATGCTCATATTATTTAACACCATGTATGCATCATTAGACATGACCATATTGGCACCGGATGATATCTTTAAAACTCCCTGCGCACTGGCAGAAAGACCTGTGATGCTGTAAAAAACTAATAGTAATAATGTTTTCATATTTAAGATTGAAACTTTGAGTTAATTAATTGCCGGTTTTGAATGTTAGTTAAACTTTATTGGCTCACTCAATACGGCAACTATTCTTAATATTCTGATAATTTATTTTCTGGAAAATAGTTGCAAATAAGGTGGCTTTATTTGCTGTATTCACTCCTGCTGCCCAAAGCATCTATTTCCATATGAAAATCGATTCCCAGTAACGCTGCAGAATTATCATAATTATCTGAGCCGGCATTAGCATCCCTGAAAATACGGCACATGATAAAACTGGATAAAGTTTTACCGGTTGCTATGATTCCTGTACCAACCGCTAACTCAGTTATTGCATGCTTATAAGCAGTAACAGTACCAACCGGCGCTATCGGATCTTCTCCATAAATGATTGTAGTATTTCCTAAAGTTTCGGTAACATTTACCCAGGTGTATTCTAAACCCCATCTTACTTTAGTGGTGCCTACTGAAGTATTGGCTGTCCAGTGTACGTGCGGAAAAATGGTAGATCCTTCTTTCCAGTCGTGTGGCATCTGTACCAAAAAGTATAGCTCCTGCTCATTACTTTTATCAAAGAAATAAGTAAATACGCCTTGGCTTCCTGAACCATTAGTTATCATTCTTGCTATCGTTGGAGGCTTGGTTCCTCCATTAGATGTAGAGAATACCGGCACCTGTAAATCATTAAAAACCGTGGCATTTCCCTGCAGGGTTAGGGTACCATCTGCTTCAATAGATGTTTGATTGGTACCATCACCAATGGTGGTTATACCTGCACTGCTCACATTTATCCTTGATGTATTATTGGTTTTTACAACCAGTGCCCTGGCATCTGTTGTTCCTATAAAATTTGCACCTGCTGTAGTTCCTGCATTACCGGTTACACTCCACTCACTGCCGGTATTTTGCAAACTATACCATCCACTTGTACCCCTGTATTGATTTAGTGAACTATCCGTTGTATTCCATATCATCAAACCTGTTGCCGGGGTACTAATGGCATTACGTTGGGTTGTTGTCATGCGTGGAATAAGCATACCGTTTGTAGTGCTGGACACATCTAAAATTGAAGAGGCTGCTGCATTAGCGCCGGTAGAATTGATGGCTATCGTTTGCGAAATGGCAGTGCCGGCCATTAGCACAAAACATAGACTTACAAAAGCCATTACGGATGTGCCGGATGTTTTCTTTTTCATGGATATTAAATTTTTGTTTTTGAAAGGATAGATTTTATGGTAGAATAATAAATGCTTTTTTCTTTTGCAGGCACTTTGCCTTTTCAACAATTTTGCTGTATCAGGCTAAAAATTGCAGCTACAAAAAGCATTAAAGTTTATTCGCATGTTAAAATTAGACCAGCCGGATTGCTGCAGGAAGAATTATTTCAGCTATTTTAAGAAACTAAGTATTTCCCTCTATTAAATGCACTATTAAATACTACATCTAATGCTATTCAACCATGAAAAAAATAATAAAGTGGGGCGCAGCATCTTTGCCAACATTGTATTTTTGAAGACATTGAGATACTTTTTAGCTTCAATAACTATACACAATTTTTTTCTTTCAAATTCCTCACACAACCAGGGCCGGATTAAACGGCATCAATTAACAGGCAAGCCCAACACCTGATGCCAGTGTGTGAATTTTAATTGAAAATGTGTTTGGCTTTATATAAATATTAACTCCCAATACCGGCAGAGCAGGAAGACAATATTAATATAATAAAAAATGGTCGTTGGCAAACAAACAGCAACACAACAGAAACTTTAATGCCTTTAAAAAATACCCAGGCCCAAACTGGTAAACTAATGTTTACATACAGGCAGAAGAATTGCTACAAAAGTATTTTGGGTTATCAAAACTTCAACAATAAAAATAACTGTCCCGGTAATCCGGTGCGGTGCCCAAAAATTTAAAAATGATATTTTGTTTACCGGCTGCAGTTTTTCAAGGCATCTACATTGGCAACGCTCCATTTAAATTCAGTATTTCATGGCTATGTAGAAATACTTAGTTTCCACCAAAATTATATTACTAAATACTCAGTTTGTGCTAACTTGTAGAGATATATCTAATCTTAGCTTTCAATGGCAAATACGGGTTTGCTTAAAGAAAGTAAGCGGTTAACTACCCTGGTTAACTTTTTCGTTTAGGCTACTAACTAAAACAACTTGTTAATCAGTAACAGTAGTTTTAATGAATCAGGCTAAAAGTGTCATATATTAGGAAAGAACCCAAATTATCTGTAAAAAAAAGAACCCATGAAGCAAGCTGAAGAATTGCTTAAGCGGCAAAAAGCAGAACAGGAGACGGATCCGTTTCTGAATTTTTTTAACCTGTCATCTGATATCATGGTGATAGCCGAACCTGATGGCGCTTTCAAAAAAATTAATCCCGCTACATTGGCTTTGCTTGGATATACTGAAGCCGAGCTCATCTCAAAACCATATATAGATTTTATTCATCCAGATGATAAACAGGCTTCACTTGACGAAATGGCTAAGCATATAAAAACCGGGGCTTCGCTTAATTTCGAAAATCGTTATTTATGTAAAGATGGCAGCTATATCTGGCTATCATGGATTGCTGATTATAACAAAAAAGATGGAATTACGTATGCCACAGCACGGGATATAACTCAACGCAGGCAGGCTGAAGCAGCATTACAACAATCAAAAAATTATTTAGATAATATCATTAATAATATAGGCGATCCGGTTTTTGTAAAAGACGAACAAAGCAGGATACTGAAAGTCAATGAAGCTTTTTGTAAAATGTTTGGATTAAACAAAGCCGATATAATTGGCAAAACACTTGCAGAAGATGTGACACCGGCCGAGCAGGAATCCTTTTTGAGCATTGATAAGCAGGTACTCAGCGATGGACTGGAAAATATAAACGAAGAAACACTGACTTTAAGAGGCGGAACTAAGCATATCATTTCTACCAGGAAGACCAGATATATTGACGACACCGGACAAAAGTTTTTGGTTGGTGTGATACATGATATCTCTGAGCGTAAACATGCTATGGATAAAATGAGTGAAAGCAGGCTTGAATATATACATCTATTTAATTCGGTTACCGAAGCAATTTACCTGCAAAATGAAGTGGGTGTTTTTATTGATGTAAATGAAGGAGCAGTAAATATGTATGGATACTCCCGTGAAGAGCTTATTGGCAATACACCCAAAATAGTTACTGCTCCGGGCATGAATGATATACCGCATGTTTTCCGCCTTATAAAAAAAGTATTGGAAACGGGTATGCCTGAAGCTTTTGAATTTTGGGGCCGAAGAAAAAATGGAGAAGTATTTCCAAAGGACGTAATAATCCAAAAAATAAAACATTTCGGCAAAGACATCATTATTTCAACAGCCAGGGATATTACCGAAAGAAAGAAAATTGAAATTGAGTTGGCAGAAAGCGAAAAACGATTTCGGGTAATGGCAGATACGCTACCTATACTGATTTGGATTGCAGGTACAGATAAGTTATGTACTTATTTTAACAAAGTTTGGTTGGATTTTACCGGCAGAACAATGGAGCAGGAAATTGGCAATGGCTGGGCAGAGGGTGTTCATCCAGATGATTTTCAAAAATGTCTTGATATTTATAGTTCATCCTTTGATGCTCAAAAAGTATTTGAAATGGAATATCGATTGCGCCGGCATGACGGTGAATATCGTTGGATTTTTGATTGCAGTACACCTAACTATAACGAAAAAGGTAAATTTATTGGATACATTGGTTCATGTATTGATTTTACCGAACGTAAGCAAAAGGAAAATGAACTGGTTAGTGCTAACGCCTTCAATAAAACTTTATTGTCAAGTATGCCATTTCCAATTGATATTGTAGATGAAGATGGGAATATTTTGTATGCCGACCCAAACATGGAAAAAATGTTTGGCAAACAAACGCTGGGTAAAAAATGCTGGGAAGTTTACCGGAATGATAAAGAGCAATGCAAAAATTGCCCATTACTGGATGAATTTGAAATAGCGAAAACGAGTACAATGGAATCAAATGACATAGCGAATGGAAGATCATTTGAAATAACCCATACCGGCATTATTTACAATGGCAAAAAGGCCATGCTGGAAACGTTTCATGATATCACGGATCGTAAAATAATAGCCGACACACAGCAATTTTTATTAGAATGTGGTTCGCCAGCCAGCGGACAGGACTATTTTCAGTCGATGGCAAAATACATGGCAGAAAAGATGAAGGTGCAATACGTTTGTATAGACCAACTGGAAGGCAACAATTTAGTTGCAGAAACACTTGCTATATATAATGAAGGAATAATTGAAAATAATGTGCGGTATACGCTTAAAGACACCCCCTGTGGGCAAGTGTTGAATAAGGGATACTGCTATTATAAAAAAGGGGTAAGCAAGCTTTTTCCCGCTGATGACGCATTGCAGGACTTGAAAGCTGAAAGTTATATTGGTTCAACTTTATCTAATTCTAAAGGAAAGCCTATTGGGTTAATTGCATTAATTGGGCAACAGGAATTGAGCAATGAAAAAGAGATAAAATTATTGATGGAATTGATATCGCCAAATGTAGCTGCCGAACTGGAGAGAAGACATGCAGAT
>JBBRFX010000007.1:0-44987 GCA_038241275.1 Chitinophagales bacterium | reverse complement strand
AATGTTTAAAACTGTGCGGCTAAGTTTACCTTTTACAAGAATTTCAACTCAAATAAAAACTTTTTTGAAAATAATATCAAAAAAGTATTACTTGGTTGCCCTTTAACCCTAGCTGGTTTATCAGTTAAAGAAAGCTAATATGATAGTTTGTATTATTAAAAAATAGTTTTATTTAGCCAACCCTTTACCAATAATACCACCGCTCACTTCCAGCGTAGTGCCATGAATGGCCTTGTTTTCCATAATAAACCTAACTGTAGTTACGATCTCATCTGTGTGCACCAATCTGCCCATGGGAATCTCGCTGATAATACCCTGCAAAATTTCTGGCTTAATGGCCATCAGTATCGGTGTTTCTACATAGCCCGGTGCTATTGATACAACCCTTATATTTTTTATACTTCTTGCATGAAATTCTCCCGCCAGTATTTTGGGCCAGAGTGCTACAGAAGCCTTGGTAGATGCATAATTTAATTGCCCCAACTCTCCTGTTTTATTGATGGATGAAATAGGAATGAGCACTCCTTCCCAACCATTATCCACCATCCGTATTGCGGCTTCCCTTAGGGTTAAGAAAACGCCCGTCATGTTCACATCAATCACCTGTTTCCATTGCTCGGTAGTCATAAACTTTTTTACCTTGCCCGTTTCTCTGTCAGGAGTAATTAAAAAACTATCACGGATAATGCCTGCACAGGCAAGTACTACATTGATGCTGCCAAATTGTTCCACCGCAAAATCCATAAAGTGCTTAACAGAAATCTCATCAGTTACATTAAGTACCGTGGTCGCTGCACGGCCCCCGTTATCTATAATATTTTGCTTTACAGTTTGCAGCTTTTCTTCATTCAAATCGCCCAATACCACTTTAGCTCCCAATGCTGCCAATGCTGTTGCAGTAGCTTCGCCAATACCGCTGGCTGCCCCGGTAATTACTATCACACTATTTTTTACCTGCATAATTATTTATTGAGAAAATGTTTAATGATAGACACTATTTCTTTGGCGCCCTCGCCATACAACATGGTTTGATGATTGCCCGGCACTTTTGCATAGATACAATTTTTCATCAACTCTACGGTTTCCATGGCATTTTCTTCCGGCAACAATGCTGCCCCTAAAGTATATACACCGGGAGCATTAATAAGAATGGCAGCCTGATCTACAGATTGTAAATAATCTACCCATGGTTCTCCCAAACTTCCTTTTACTACGGCTTCCATCATATGATCCATTTGAGGGATGCAACTAACAGTTTCATCGGCATTATAAATGGTATCAGCCTTATAATACGACAACATTTCATCTTCCCAAAACGTTAAGTAAGCTGCCGATTTTACTTTTTTTATATACGAATCAAATGATGGAAAAAACTGGCCCAGTCTGCTCAAAGCCGGCACCAGCATCTCTTTGGTATCAGGATGCATATTGGCTGCTGCATCCATTAAAATTAATTGATCAACTCTATCCGGAAAATATTTTGCCATGTATAATGCCAAAAAACCTCCAAAAGAATGACCTGCTAAAATTACTTTTTCAATATGCAATTCATCCATCAATCCAATAATATCTGCAGCATGTTCTTTCATAGTATAACCCGATGCCGGAGCATCACTCTCTCCTCTTCCCCTCAAATCAATTGATAAAATATGAAAGGCCGGGCTCAATCCGGCTGCAATTAAACCATCAAACGCATGTGCATTGGCCGTTAAACCATGCATAAACAAAATGGCAGGCTGTTCGCCTTCAAACTCCAGGTAATGAAGTTTGATATTGTTTGTATGGATATAATGATTTGTCATTTTTATTTTTTTGTTTACTGGCAGCAGTACGCTTATCATCATTCTTGCGTCGCACTCTTGTACAATGGTACTTTTACTGAGCAAATTGCTCCCTCATTTCTCTTTTCAAAATCTTACCAGCCACATTTCTTGGCAGCTCTTCCAGGATGATTACTTTATAAATTTTTTGGTAACGGGCTTCCAGGTTCTGATTGGCCCATTCCATAATTTCATCTGAAGTAACTGCACTATTATCATGCAATACAACAGCAGCAACGGGTGTTTCGCCCCACTCCTGGTGTGGTATACCAAACACTGCCACATCTTTTACTGCTGTATGTTTAATAACGATCTCTTCAATATCACAAGGATATACATTTACACCTCCCGATATTATCAGGTCTTTTTTTCTGCCCGTTAAAAATAAAAACCCATCAGCATCCACATACCCCATATCACCGGTAAACAACCATCCGTTTTTAATCGCATCTTTTGTTTGATCCGGATTTTTATAATACTCTGTCATCAGTAAAGGTCCTTTACCTATAATCTCACCAATGGTACCCGCAGGTAATTCTTTTCCTTCATCATCCACAATCTTTAGTTGCATGAATTGTGGCGGAGTACCCACACTGCCGGTTTTTGTCATGGCATCATTACGGTCAAGTATGGTCATAAACCCTTCTGTTAATCCATACAATTCATAAAATACATTTGGGATGCGTTTGTTTAATTCCTGTTTATGTTCCAATAACAATGGTGCGCCCACAGATAGAATATATTCAAGGGAAAAAAGATGTGCTTTATTAAAATCAGGTTTTTGTAAACAACCAATAATTTGTGAAGGCACCAGAATAGTATGTGTTACTTTTTCTTTGTGAATAATATCTACTACTTCTTTTGCATCGTAATGACTCATCAATACATAAGTGCAGCCTAAAAACATAGCAGGCATCAATGTCAAAAAAGACCCATTAAAAATAATAGAACCGGAGTGCATCACTACACTTTCGGGAGTCATGCGATAGGCATTGGCAAACAGAGAGCCGTACAAAGCTCTTACGGCATGGCTAATTACTATTCCTTTTGGCAATCCGGTAGTGCCACTGCTATAAATAATATTATAAGGATCTGTACCTGATACTTCATCAGCAGATGGTGCATCAGTTGACTGCTGTTGTTTTAGAGCATGATAATTTTGATATCCTTCTTCATTGTTATCGGTCACCCAAAAATTATTGGAAGGAATTTTCTTTAAATTATTTTTAATGGCATCAAGATGTTTGGTAAGATCATAACTGGTGATGACGAGCCTGCTGTCGGAGTTTTCAACCAAATTAAATAACCCCTGTGCCCTCAATAAAGGACTGAGCGGAACGGCAACAGCACCAATATTGGCACAGGCCCAATATATTTCCCACAACTCTAAAGAATTAGAAAGCAAAGTGGCCACTTTATCTCCTTTGCCAATTCCGGCTGCAATAAAAGCATTCGACAAACGATTTACCTCATCATACAATTCTTTATAAGTTAATCGCTTTTCTTCAAAAATAACAGCAGGATGGTTGGGCCGGTAAGTGGCATGTTTTTTTAGCCAACCTTGTATGGTAAGTAATTGAAGCGACATGATTATAACTAAAAAGTTATTGCAGGAATAAAATTTAACCGGTAAAACGAGAAGTCATTAAGCTTTGCATTTTCCCTGTAGGATGAAAAGCTGAGACCTTTTTTTTATTGAGCCGGTAAGGCGAAAGGGCGGTAAGTTTTGATTTAACTTTCTACGCCTTCCCGCCTTCCCGGCTAAATTATTTTTTAGACTTATTTGTATTTGGAATATGTGCTTTCAATTCAACAGAAAACAAACGTCCTATTGAGGGAGATCCCACAAATTCTTTTTGCTCTACATCAAACAGGTTGCTAATCCCTGCACCTACACTCAACATTGTATTCAATTTTACACCAGCACTAATATCCACAGTAGTGAATCCACCCAATGCACCCCAGTTAAAATTCTTTACATAATTTCTTGGCTGATTGTTGATAGGATTAATACCACCATACACCACACCTCTTTTACCGGCACCTGCTGCAGTAGAAATCTGGTTGCCGCTATACAGATCATATTCTTTTACCCACCGGGCAGAAAGATTGATATATAACTTTCCTTTACATAAGTTTTGAAAACTTAAGGTAGATGCCAGCCTGTTGGTAGCTGCATTCAGGCTTCTCTCTTCCAGGGATACATAACCATCTTTGTTGGCATCATTCTTAATATTGTTTTTGGTAATATCAGAACCAAACCAGCTATACTTTACAGCAAGACTGATGTTATCTGTAAAGAAATAATTAATACCCAGATCTACTCCATAAGATTTTACCTGGCCGTAGTTAAAGTAAGTACTAAACGCCGCAGATTTTAATGTATCATTGGTTACTGCACCAGGAATAAGCAAAGGAGTTTCTATCGGAATATTACCTACACTTAGTGCTCTGCCACCTACCGTTAATGCAGGGCTTAAGAAATTTTTGCTGTTGCCATAATAACCATTGATATCAACATATAATTTTTTACCTAAAGATCCTTTATAACCTAATTCCCATGTATCAATTTCTTCAGGACTTAGCGCCGTAGTTGTTTTTTGCTGAGAAGCATCACTAAACTTAGAAGCATTAGGTATATAAGTAACGCCATTTCCGTTTCCAAACACCAAACCAAATACACTGGCTCTTTGAAACAGGATGATGGGAGCAGCAAATGCTTTACCATAAGTTAAACGAACAGCACCACCCGGCACTCCTTTAACCAACCCTACTTTTGGAGAAAACAAACTTCCAAATAAACTATGATGATCCAGTCTTGCGGCTGCTACTATTTTAAAATCGGCAGGCAATGTTTTTTCTAATTGTATTGCACCGCCATATTGTGTAATTTCTACTTTTTCTGTTTTATCAATCAACACCGTTCCAAATGTTTTAGGGGCATCTTTTTGGTAAGTGCCACCCACAATCATATTTAATCCAATCTTGCTGAAATTATAATTGTATTGTGCTTCGCCATTAAAACGTTTGGATTCTTCTTTAAACATATTTCCTAAACGCAGTGCATTAGCCTCTGCAGAATCGGGAGGAAGGTGACCAATAGCTCCATACAACGGATTGCCCGCTGTTATAGTACTGTGCGTACGGTTCCAGTAATCCCTGGTGTATCCGGGGATACCATAGGATTTACCTACATTGGTCCATGTTTCATACACCTGAGCAAAAAAGCGGGGACTTACATACCGCAATTGCAGGTAAGAAAATTTCCAGCCCCTTATTTGATTACGACCCGTGTTGTTTACACTTAAAAAATCATTGTCACTTGCACCGTAAGAAACAATTAAATCAGAAGTAGAGTTGATGCTGTAATATGCATGAGCTTCTCCTTTCACATGCTTGAACTGGTAAGAAGGGATTCTTTCCGGAATGGCTACAGCAGGGCCATACACACTACCACCGGCATAAATACTATCATGAAATTCAAAATCTCTTCCTGTAGTATATTCGCCTGTTAATTTATATGCCCACTTGTTATTGATCTTTGTAGCAGTGCGAAAACGGCCACTAAATACATCCTGGTTTCCTGCACCAATTACGATATCCGTTCCCTGCCATTTGCGTGGATCTTTTGTAATAGTATTGGCAATACCATTATGCGCATTAGGACCGTATAAAGCAGAATTGGGGCCCAATACAATTTCAAGCCTTTCGATATCTTCTTTAATAACAGTATTCATAATACCAGCCGGCAATCCACTGCTGCCTGCCATCATACTGTTACGGCCATCTGTCATCAACAAAATTTTTGCATTAAACGCATTGTTGAAACCACGTGCATTAAAACCAACACCGGTAACGCCTGTACGAACAAATTCAACACCCTGGATTTTTGATGCCAGCTCTCCAATATTAAAAGAAGAAGACTGGGCAAAATCTTTTGCACTTATGACACTGATGGAAGCAGGCGCCCTTGTAATTTTTTCTGCCCGCTTGGAAGCAGTTACTACCACTTCGTCGCCGGGGCGGCTGGATACAAACAAGGCAACATCTGCCGCAACAGTACCGCCTTCAGTTACACTTACAGTCTGTGTGATATCCATGTATCCTACATAGGAAAATACAAGGTTTATCTTACCGGCCTTTACATTGTTTAAAATATAGTAACCGGTATTGTCTGTACCAATAGACATGCTGCTCCCACGAACAGTTACTGATGCCCCAACGAGCGGTTCACCTGTTAGCTGGTCGGTAACCTTACCGGTTATTTTACCGGTGTTTTGTGCTATTGCGCCTACCTGCAAGGCAAGCAACAACATAAGCAGTACTAAATTTCTCATGTTAGTTTTGTTTTTTTTTATTAATTAATATATGGCAAAAAACTTTTGATCATTTGATTAGTTGCTGCAGCTTTTTCAAACTGCAACAGGTGGCCTGCATCATTAATCATTTCCACTTTACAATTTGGTATCAATGCAGATGATTGTTTTATCAGCTCAGCCAATTTTAGAGATGGATGCAAATACTTGTTCGGTATCAGCCCATCATTAGCCCCAAATAAAATCAATACAGGTATTCTAATATTTTTAAGTTTTTCTTTTACCGGCTGTGCCAGCATTCCTTTAACCCCGGCAGAAACAGTTTCGCAATACAATTTAAAGTCGCTACATTTTTTCATCCGCAGCCTATCCTGTACCAGGGTTTCAACATCTGATGGCTGTTGAAAGAAATTCAGTTTAAAATTATTCCTGATCACTGTTTCATCCTGCTTTTCAAAAACAACAGCAGGTGTAGCTGTTATTAATAGTTGTGCTTCTTTTTCTGTAAAAGTTTCCAAACCAGCCGGTGCAACCAGTATTATTTTTTTAACTCTTCTATTTTGCAGGGCCGAAATAACCGCTAACTGTGCTCCCATAGAATGACCGGCAATGGTTAGCTTTTTAATTTTTTTCTTTTTCAAAAATGCATCCACCACATCTGCATAAAACTGCAACTGATCTTTACCTTTTGTATCCACCCTTTTATCAGACCATCCGTAACCGGGTAAATCAATGGCAATACACCTGTATGCTGATGACAACTCATTCACAGATTTTAACCAATGCGAAATATTACCACCAAGGCCATGAATAAATAAAATAACCTGTCCCTTCCCTTTTTCTACATAAGCCAGTTTACCAGAGGATAGCTGCATATACTTTACTGGTAAATTATATACCGGCAAACAAGAATCCTGTGCATGAACCCGGCACACAAAAAGTATTAAAAATGTTATGGTCAATAATTTTCTCATGCAGCCAATGCCATTTTTCTTTTAGTGATTGTTTTTGTAATCATATAAACAATTCCGCCTGCCACAATAGAACTCATAATGGCAATAGCAGCAGCTACTCCGGGGTTTCTTACCGCTCCCTGCATGTAAGGTGTAAGCCTGCCGTAATAAACAGAAAAGTGAATAACAATGGCAACCACAGATGCAATAATGGGGGCAGCCTTATGCACTTCTTTAAAAAACATTCCAAATAACAAGGGTACAAATGCAGCAGAGAAAGACGCATAAACACCATTTTGTGCAAGGATGCCCACACTCAATTCCGGATGAAGCAATTGCTGGTAAGATACAAGGATCGTAATCATCGCCATCAATCCAATTACAAACCGGTTAATCATTAATTCGTTCTTTAATTCCTTTTTGCCCGACAAGGTTTTAATGATATCAGAAGTGATAGTGGTACTGATAGATTGAATTAAACTTTCCAGTGTGGCAATGCCCGATGCAATTAAACCCACCACCAAAAACAAGCTCATCGCAGGTTTGAAGCTGGTAACCACATAGGCAGACATTACCCCGTCTAAAGGCAAGGCAGCGCCATCATACATTAAATCAGGAAAAATAAGCCTGCTGTATAATCCGGCAAAAACAACCACAAAAAATAATATTAATAACAACACAGAAACTGTAAGATAACGGTTCATATCCTTATCATTTTTTACCAACATAGAACGGGTAATGATATGGGGCTGGCAAACGATGGCCACGCCTACAATAAACTGGCAGATGACTACTTCAAAAAAATCCCTGTATAAAGGACTGGCAGGATTAAATGCTTTGGTAAGCATTGGATCTATCACATTCAATTTAGAAAATAATCCACCTACCCCATCCGTAAAAAAATGATAGCCGGATGCCAGAATAATAATAGCTACTACTACTTTAAGCATTGCCTGTATCATATTGGTATAAACCATACTATTGGCTCCGCCAAACATCATATAACCAAAAGTAAAAACTACTATTCCTATTAAAACATACAGCACATCTGCATTGAGTGCCTTACTTAATACCTGTGTAAGTCCCACGCAGATTAATACAATAAATGTAAGGTGCAGTAAAGACAGAAATGCGATATACAATTTAAAGCCTTCGCTCTCAAACCTGCTGCCCAGCCATTGTGCAATGGTTTTGGCCTGGATAATATTACCTACCCTTCTAAATTGTTTGGAAAGAATCACTAATGAGATCATGGCACCTAATGGTAAAAAAACTGCCATAGATAAAAATGAACTGATCCCATAATAAGCAACAAATCCCGGGTTGATGATAAACGTTGCAGCACTGGTCATTCCCGCTGCTAATGATAATCCTATTGCTGCCGGCGAAAACTGGAATGTACCTGTAGCATAATCAGACATTGTTTTGGTACGGCGTGCACCACGTATTACAAAGTAGAGTATTACAACAGCATACAATGCAAGACATATACAAACAGCGATTAACATTCCTGGTGTAGCCAAGTTATTCATGTAGACAAGCAATTAGACCAACAATTTAAAAGGATACTATTCAATAAAACAATATAACCTTGCCAACAACTGTTTTTTTAAGGTGAACGCAGGATTTATTAAGGTAAAAAAATAATGCCTCTTAAAGGAGGCATTATTTTAAAAACGATTCTCATATTAATATCAATGAAACTGTGCTGCTTCAGTACTGTCTTTCATTGCCATGGTAGAACCTACACCCTGTTGTACTGCATTTTGAACATAATCAAAATAACCTGTGCCCACAAAACTCTGGTGCTTTATTGCTTTAAAGCCATGTTCCTGCAATGCAAATTCTCTTTGCTGCAATTGAGAAAAACCAGCCATCCCTTTTTCTTTATATGCTTTAGACAGTTCAAACATAGATGCATTTAATGCATGAAATCCTGCCAGTGTAATAAACTGAAACTTATAACCAAGTGCCGCCAGGTCTTCACGGAAACATTCCATTTCGGTTTCGGATAAGTGTTTGCTCCAGTTAAAGGAAGGTGAACAATTATAGGCCAATAATTTTCCCGGAAATTCTGCATGAATGGCTTCGGCAAATCGTTTGGCTACGGCCAGGTCAGGTTGCGACGTTTCCATCCATAACATATCTGCAAAAGGAGCATAAGCCAGGCCACGTGCAATACATTGATCTACTCCATTTCTTACGGTATAAAAACCTTCCGATGTTCGCTCTCCGGTTATAAATGCAAAGTCCCTTGGGTCAATATCAGAAGTAATAAGGTTGGCAGCCTCTGCATCTGTTCTTGCAATAATGATACTTGGCACATTCATTACATCTGCAGCCAGTCTTGCGGCTATCAGTTTATTTACAGCTTCCTGCGTTGGCACCAGTACTTTTCCTCCAAGGTGGCCACATTTTTTTGCGGATGATAACTGATCCTCAAAATGAACAGCAGAAGCACCGGCCTCAATCATTGCTTTCATCAGTTCAAAAGCATTCAGGTTACCACCAAATCCTGCTTCTGCATCGGCAATGATGGGCGCCATCCAGTCTTTACTGTTATCACCATTTACCGAATCAATTTGTTCGCTGCGCAATAATGCATTGTTTATTCGCTTTACCACTTCTGGAACTGAATTTACCGGGTACAATGATTGATCGGGATACATGGTTCCTGCCGAATTTGCATCTGCTGCTACCTGCCAGCCACTCAGGTAAATAGCATCCAACCCTGCAGCCACTTCCTGCACAGCCTGGTTGCCGGTAAGTGCACCCAGTGCGCCCACATAGGTTTGAGTCATTAATTTTTTCCATAATTTTTCTGAACCATTTTTTGCCAGGCTGTATTCAATTTCAACTTTGCTGCGAAGTTTCAATACTTCTTCTGCAGAGAAAGGTCTTTGTATTCCTTTCCATCTTGGGTTGTTCTGCCATTCAGCATTCAGGCGTTCAATTTTTTGATCTTTTGTCATGATGTTTTAGTTTTGAAATGAAATGAATTTATTACAGGCTATAAAAAAAAGGGGGTTACAGTTTTTCTTATTACTAATTTTTCTGCTGCTAAGAACACATTATCTACAATGGGGTCAAATGATAGTTGCCTTTACCATTATCACAGGTTCCATTATTTTAATACTCCTTTTTACATTCTCAAAACTTTCAGTTTCTTCTACACAAATTTTCTTTTGCTCATTTGAAAGAATGAGATCGTATGCCGGAAGGGTTAAAAAATCTTCCCATTTATCCTGCACAACCAGTTTATTAAAAATGCATATTGCCTGCACATACTTACCCTGCTGGTAGGTTTTACTACCCACTTCATTTTTAATATTTTCTATTTCAGAATCCCGCAGTTCTGTATAAAGATGAAGATTGATTTCCCTGCCATCATCCAGTTTTGCCTTACTGTGCACCCATTGCCAAACCTGTGTGCGGCATATTTCTGCAGTAGCTGCATCTTCCATCAGGTTGTATAAAGCAGCGGCACCATTGCCACACAACCAGCTTTCCAGGTAAAGTATCCCTACATTAATATTGTGCCGCAAGCCTTCTTCGGTAATAGTACCATCAGGCACCTGTAACAATTCTTTTTCGGTACAACTAAAATCTTCTCTTTTAATTTGTAGCTGGTTGGGTGTTTTCATAAACTCATCAAAAATTTCTTTTGCCAATGGCACCAAACCGGGATGAGCCACCCAGGTTCCATCATGGCCGTCTTTCACTTCACGCAGCTTATCGGTTTTTACTTTTTCAAGTGCGGCTTCATTAGCTTTTTCATTTCCTTTTATAGGAATCTGTGCTGCCATACCACCAATAGCATGAGCACCCCTGCGATGACAGGTTTGGATAACCAGTTGCGTATAAGTTCTCATAAACGGAACCGTCATGGTTACCTGCGCCCTATCCGGAAAAACATGCTGCGGCACATTTCTGAATTTTTTGATAAAAGAAAAAATATAATCCCAGCGGCCACAGTTTAAACCTGCAGAATGATCCCTCAGTTCCCATAAAATTTCATTTAGCTGAAAACTTGCCAGAATTGTTTCTACCAGCACGGTAGCTTTAATGGTTCCATAAGGAATGCCGCAATAGTTTTGGGCAAACGTAAATACGTCGTTCCATAACCTTGCTTCCTTATAACTCTCCAGCTTGGGTAAATAGAAAAATGGACCGGCACCATTTTTTACTAAGGCTTTTGCATTATGAAAAAAATACAATCCAAAATCTACCAGGCTTGCACTCATGGGTTCTCCATCCACTTCTATATGTTTTTCATCCAGGTGCCAGCCCCTGGGCCTTACAAACATTGTAGCTGTTTTTTCATTCAGCATGTATTCCTTGCCGTTATCCGGATTTCTAAAACCTATGGTACGGTTAATCGCATCCCTTAAGTTTATTTGCCCTTCAATGGTATTGTTCCAGCTAGGTGCATTGCTGTCTTCAAAATCTGCCATAAAAATATTGGCTCCGGAGTTCAATGCATTTATAATCATCTTACGATCTACCGGCCCCGTAATTTCCACTCTCCGGTCTTTTAGAATTTCCGGAACAGGTGCTATTAACCATTCTGACTGGCGGATATTTTCCGTTTCGGGCATAAAACCAGGTTCCCAGCCGGTATCAATTTTTAATTGAAGGGCTGCTCTTTCTGCCAACAACTGCTTTCTCCTGCTGTTAAAATTATGCTGGAGCGCAGCTATAAACTGCAGGGCTTCTAATGTAAGCATTTCGCTATAATGCTTATGCAGCGGGGCTTTTAAACGCATACCCTCCGGTGTAAAGCTGGTTTCCGAAGTTTGAAGTGTGTTGGTCATAATTGAGAATTTTTACCAAATATATACTTATTCTTCATTAGCGAATATTTCGCTATTAATTATTTTTGTAAAAGTTTTCCACATTTCGCTAAATTGTGCTTATGATGACAGACAATGACAGCGTACGCCTGATATTTGGATTAAAGATGAAAGCGCTGAGACAGGAAAAAGGTTTTTCCTACCAGCAACTGGCTCAAAAAACCAATATGTCGCTATCGTATGTGCACGATATTGAAACAGGCAAAAAATTTCCGAAAGCAGATAAAATACTTGCACTGGCAAAAGTGCTGGAGGTAGATTATGATTACCTCGTTTCTCTCAGGGCCAGCAAAAAACTGCAACCCATTATTGACCTGATCAATTCTGATTTTATCAATGCAATTCCCTGGGAACATTTTGGATTAACACCGGCTTCCTTGCTGGATCTTTTTTCTAACACCCCGGATAAAGTAACTGCCTTTATCAGCACTTTATTAAAAATTTCCCGCAGTTACCAGTTATCCAAAGAAAATTTTTATAACGCTGCTTTGCGTTCTTACCAGGACTTACAGGATAATTATTTTGAAGATTTGGAAGATGCTGTTAAACGATTTAGAAAAGACCATAAATGGAAAGACGCATTACCTGTGGACATTTCATCACTGGAAGAAAGTCTTCAAAAAATGGACATACAGGTAAACCGCAAACGGCTGAATTCTATGGAAGCCCTGCAAAATTTACGTTCTTTTTATGCCCCAAAAACTAAAACACTTTTTATTGCAAAGGGACTGAGCTCTGCCCAGGAAAAATTTTTACTGGCAAGGGAAATTGCTTTCCAGTTTATGGATATCAAAGACAGACCTTATGAAACTATTATACAACACAGCGATTCTTTTGATATGTTGTTAAATAATTTTAAAGCTTCCTACTTTTCGGTAGCCTTACTTATGCCCGAACAAAATTTTGTAGAAGATATTAAAAGGATTGTGATGCAGCCAAAATGGAATGATAAGGCCTGGCTGGACCTGTGTTTAAAATACGACGTAACACCAGAAATGATGATGCAGCGGCTTACCAATATTTTACCCAATCATTTTGCTATTGACCACCTGTTTTTTTTAAGGCTTTCGGGAGATATAGAAAAAAATGAATTTGAAATTACCAAAGAACTGCACCTGTCGCAGGTGCATAACCCTTATGCCAATGCCACTCATGAACACTATTGCCGCAGGTGGGTTTCTATTCATTCTCTTAAAAATACTGCAGAACAGGTTGCCAAAAAGAAATACAAACAGCCTGTGATAGAAGCACAGATATCCCAATACTGGCATACCCATAACCGTTATCTCTGTATATCCATAGCAAAACCGGCAGTCAAAGGTAAAAATGAAATGGTGAGTGTAACCATTGGATTATTGATAGATCAGAAATTATCCCAAACCATGCCTTTTGTAAATGACAAATCAATTCCTGTAAAAACGGTGCATACTACCTGCGAACGTTGTGGAATTATGGACTGCAAGGAAAGGGCAAATGCCCCGGTAGAAATATTCAAACAACAACAACAGGAAAAAATGAATGAATCATTAAAACAACTGGCAGAATAATTAAAGAAAGGATAAACGTTTCATTAGCTCTTCACGATAAGTTTTACCCACAGGTATTGGGCTGTCTGCTATTATAAGGTTCGTTTCTTCTATTGCATCAATCTTATGAATGTTGATAAAAAAAGATCGGTGTACCCTTATAAAATGCGCAGATGGAAATTTTTCTTCAACCGATTTTAAAGAATGACTGAGCAGGTATTGGCCGGCAGCCGTTTTAACCATGGCATAAATATCGTATGCCTCTACCCATAATATATCTTTCAACAATACCTTCTCCAGCCTTTTCTTATTTTTTACAAAAATGCTGTCATCATATAAAAGATGATCACTTATCCTGGATGCTGTTTCCGTTAAATCCTCCTTTCGCCTGTATGCATTATGTAAAGTGATTTCTATGGTAGAATACAATGTTTCCGGTGTTACCGGTTTCACCAGGTAAGCATAAGGCTCTGCCAGTTTTGCCTTATCCACCGTTTGAGTATCGGCCAGTGCGGTCAAAAAAATAAAAGGAACCGTTACATTTTTTTTTAATTGTGAAGCCAGTTCTATGCCCGTCATTTCACCGGAAAGATCAATATCCAGGATGACCAGGTCGGGCAACAGTGTTTTAATTTGCTGTTGTGCTTCTTCTGCATTATCAAAGCAGCCCACTACTTCCATACCCAAATCCTGCAGGTTATAGGAAATTTCTTTTGCGATGATCCAGTCATCTTCTACCAATAATACTTTTATGCCCGGCATTTTATTTTTTGTGTTTGCTGCAAATATATAAACGGCTAAATTTACACAATATCATGTCATCTCATCACAGGAAATATTTTTTCAGCTTAATTTCTATTTTGCTAATAGGGATGCTGGGCGCCAAACTGCAGGCCCAGGTTGTATCTATTGTTGCAAACCAACAATCAAGAACTATATTACAAAATGAAGTTTACTGGTATATCGATACAACAGGCACTGAGCGTTTGGACAAAATAAAACAGCATCCTTTTTCTCCCTATGAAAAAAGTTTTTTTGCAACACCGGAAAAGAACTGGAATTACTGGGCAAATGTCCGGGTAAACAATCAATCGGGTTATGACCAGGAATATATTTTACAAACAAATAAATGGGGATATTTTGAAGCATATATTATTTCAGATATCCAACCATTAATTGAATTAAAAAGTGGAAGCCTGCTTCCTTTAAACAACCGGTCTCAGCCATCAAACTTAAATGCAGTAAAATTTTTAATTGGCCAAAATGAGGCCATCAATATTTATTTAAAATTCAAAAGCAGCTATAGCATTTACCTGCATAAAGACATCAGCCTGCAACTGGTAAAACAAACTCTCTTTGAAAAAAAGGACCGGCAAAGATTATTATGGCAAGGCTTATTTTTTGGAATTATTTTAGTGATGGCCCTTTATAATCTTTTTATTTTATTTGCGGTAAAAGACATCAGTTATTTATATTACGTTTTGAGTATCGTAAGCATTGGTTTATATTTTGCCTTTTACTACGGTTTTGGCATAGAATACATCTGGTCAGGGTCGCCATTATGGGATACTTTTTGTTTTGCTATTATCAATCCATTTACGGGGCTCACAAGAATTCTTTTTACCAGAACTTATTTGCACACTCCTCATCTGCTACCCAGGATAAATATTATATTAAATGGATTGGCTGTTGCCTGTATCCTTACTTTACTTGCAGGCCTTGGATGTTATTTTTTAAATATTGATATACTAAAACCACTGGTAACTATCATAGGTGTGCTGGGGGCTTTGGTTTTAATAATGATGCTGGTGGCTGGGTTTGTGGCTTACTACTATGATAAATATGAACCGGCAAAATATTTTATTGCAGCCAATATACTGCTTATTATAGGTGCCATTGCTTTTATTTTCAGGGAAACAGGATTAATGGCAGACAACTGGTTTACGAGATACCTTGTTCAATATGCAGTTTTGATTCAGGCAGTTGTATTATCATTGGGACTGGCAAGCCGTTTAAACAGGATGAGGCTGCAACTGGCCACCGAAACGTTGGAAAGAGAACGCCTTGCACTGGAAAAAGAAAAAGAGAAAAAAGAACTGATTCAACAACAAAAACAGGAACTGCAGCAGCAGGTAAAAGAAAAAACTGCCGACCTGCATCTAAAAAATAATATGCTGGAGCAAACAGTGGAGCAGTTAAAGGAATCTGAAAACAAACTAAGTGAGCTTAACCAGGTAAAGGATAAATTATTTTCTGTTGTATCACATGACCTTAGAAATCCACTGGCCACCATGCAGTCTTTTCTTAAATTAATAACCGATCATGAAGAAAAAATGAGTGAGGGTGAAAGAGAAAAATTATTCTTTGAAGCACAACAGTCACTGAACAACATGAATGAATTATTATATAATTTACTTCAGTGGTCTAAATCGCAAATGAACCTGCTTCAGTTCAGAATGGATAAATTGAATGTAAAATTAATTGTAGACAAAGGCGTAAGACTGGTGCAATTACATGCCCATATGAAACAGGTAAACATTGAAATAAATATAGATGAAACTTTAACGGCCCATGCAGATAAAGACATGGTAGAATTTATCATTCGCAACCTGCTTAGCAACGCCATTAAATTCAGTCAAAGAAACAGCATGGTATATGTAAAAGCATTTTCCAATAATGATTTTTTAACCATACAAATCATTGACAATGGCATAGGACTTAGTGAAAACAGGGTAAAAAAATTATTGGAAAAAAATACCACCCTCACGAGGCGTGGCACAGAAAAAGAAAAAGGAACCGGCCTTGGCTTGTTGATCAGTAAAGAATTTATAGAAAAAAACGGTGGTCATCTTCAAATAAAAAGTGAACCCGGTAAGGGATCCACTTTTAGTTTTGATATGCCTGTTTATCCTTCAAAAGTACAGGCATAATCGTATAATTTATAAAGGGCAATACCACCTTAGTAATCTTAACCGGCCAATTCCTGCATACTTCTTTGTATCCCCAGTTCTACGCCTCTTATTTCTGCCAGCCCCCTTAATCTGCCGATGGCAGAATAACCCGGGTTTGTTTTTTTATGCAGGTCATCCAGCATCTGGTGTCCATGGTCTGGTCTTACAGGAATAGCACATTTTCTTTCCTGCATGGCTTTTACCAGCTCTTTTATAACCGCATACATATCTACATCCCCTTCCAGGTGGTTGTCTTCATAAAAATCACCCAACTCATTTCTGCGGGTACTTCTTAAATGTATAAAATGAATGCGGTTGCTAAATTTGCTCACCATGGCTGGCAAATCATTACCGTCAATTACGCCAAACGAACCAGTACAAAAACACAGCCCATTGGAAAGTGATGGTACCGCATCTACCAGTGCCTGCACATCTGCAGTATTGCTCACTACTCTTGGCAATCCCAGCACAGCAAAAGGAGGATCATCCGGATGAATGGACATAACCACTCCATGCGCTTCTGCCACCGGAATAATTTGTTGCAAAAAATAAATAAGGTGTTGCTGCAAAGTATTTCTGTCTATACCTATGTAGGCATCCAGTGCCAATTGAAATTGTTCTATGGTAAAACTTTCTTCACTTCCCGGAAGTCCGGCAATAATGTTGCGTTGCAATAATAATTTCTCTGTATCATTCATTGCTTCGAACCTGGCCGTTGCTCTTGTAACCGTATCAGTATCGTAATCTGTTTCAGCTCCCTTACGTTTTAAAATAAAAAGATCGAAGGCCGCAAATGCTGCCATTTCAAATCTCAATGCCCGGGAACCATCCTGCACCTCATAACTCAAATCTGTTCTTGTCCAATCCAATACCGGCATAAAATTGTAAGTAACATTTTTTATACCGCATGCTGAAAGATTTTTTATACTCTCCCTGTAATTCTCAATGTATTCTTCAAACCCGGCACTTTGTGTTTTAATTGATTCATGCACGGGTACGCTCTCTACCACACTCCATACCAGTCCTGCCGCTTTTATAATTTCCTTTCTTTTATTTATTTCTTCTATCGTCCATATTTGTCCATTGGGTATATGATGTAATGCAGATACAATACCAGTACAGCCTGCCTGTTTAATATCCATCAGCGATACCGGATCATTGGGCCCATACCAGCGCATGGTTTGTTCCATTTGATAAGTTATGTTTTTATATGATGGACTTTTTGAATTTTTCATTTTGTAAATTTTAATTGATTAAACACCACTATTAACAGTAAAGCCGCCATCTACGCCAATATCCATACCTGTTACAAATTTTGAAGCATCACTTAACAACCATATTAATGCGCCAACCAGTTCTTCAGGATTACCAAATCTTTTAAACGGGGTATGACTGATAATTGAATGTCCACGTTCTGTTAAAGTACCATCCGGCTGGGTTAATAAAGTGCGGTTTTGTTCCGTTAAAAAGAAACCCGGCATAATCGAATTCATCCTGATGGCATCGCCATATCTATTCGCCATTTCTACCGCAAACCATTTTGTATAACAATCAACTGCCGCCTTGCCCATGCTATATCCCAGTACACGGGTGAGGGCTCTTTTAGAACTTACCGAAGAAATATTTACGATACTTCCTCCGCCAGATTTTGCAATCTCGGGACCAAAAACCTGTATAGGAATAATCGTACCCCACAGATTGAGCACCATTGCTTTTTTCATTCCGTCAATATTTAAATCAAATACATCTTTCTCCGGTTGTAATACGCCTTCCGGCACATTGCCCCCTGCTGCATTTACCAACCCATCTATCCTGCCATAGGTAGCCATAATTTTATCCCTGGCAATAATAAGTTGCGATTCTTCCAGCACATTAGCCACAATACTTAAAGCAGCACCGCCATTACTTTCTATTTCAGCAACTCTTTGGTCACCCATTTTGCCATCCAAACCAATGATCACCACAATGCCGCCCTGGCGGTTAATGGCTTTTACAAACGAACCTCCTAATACACCTGTTCCGCCTGTTACTATTATTACTTTGTCTTTCAACGAAAATAAGCCTGCTGTTTCTTCACTCATGATTTTATATTTATTCTGTGATAATGAATTTCTTTTTAACACTGATATCTTCTGACGAACTCCCTACCGTTTTTTCATTTAAGGTCATTTGAGAAAGAAGGTTGGCAATTCTTTTTTCAACAGGCTGTTTGGCATCTTCAAAAACATCCATTTTGCCGTTTTTATTAAAATCGGTCCAGCCGGTTTTGTAAATAGAAGCCTGTGCAAATAACTGGATAGAAAAAAAACAGCCTGTAAATATTAGTATGGCAGCTATACACATAATAATTTTATTGAAGTTGGCAAGCATTGTAGAATGAGTATAGGCTACCTTTAAATCTGGATTCTAAAGCGGAACTATTCAGTAAAATAATATTATAGTAAAATTACCTCTTCCGCAGGATTAAACTATAGCCCAAATAGAAAATATTTGCGAAAACGTTGTAGTTAATTTTTAGTAAAATAGACATTTAATATTCACCTTTGTTAAAAAAGGATTATGGCTAAAGTTAATCTTAAGCAACTGGCACAACAACTGGATGTATCGATTTCCACAGTATCCAAGGCCTTAAGAGGCAGTTATGAAATTGGATCCGAAACAAAAAAAAGAATTATAGATACAGCCCGTGAAATGGGCTATAGCCCTAACCCTTATGCAGGTTCATTAAGGCACCATAAAAGTAAAACGATAGCATTGGTAGCCCCGGAGCTGACCAATAATTTTTTTATCCAGGCTATTACAGGGGCAGAAATAGTGGCACAGGAAAAAGGCTATCATATTTTAATTTATTGCACGCATGATGATGCAGAAAAAGAAAAAAGCATTTTAATGCATTTGCAAAACGGCCGGGTAGACGGTGTTATCATGTCGCTGGCAAGTACTACACAATCTTATACTCACCTGGAAGAATTAATTCAATCCGGTATTCCTATTGTTTTTTTTGACAGGATATGCCATGAGATAGAAACGGCTAAAATAACAACCGATGATTTTACCAGTGGATTTAATGCTACCGAACATCTTATACAAAACGGTTGTCATGATATTGCCTACCTCTGTGTTTCTGAAAATATATCTACCGACAATAAAAGAAAACAAGGCTACCTGGAAGCATTAAATAAATACGGATTAAAAGCAGACAAACAAAGAATAATAAAGTGCAATGGAGATGAAAAAATCAATTATAGAAAAATAAAAAAATTAATGTCCGGCACTAAAAAGCCCGATGGTCTTTTTGCCTCAATTGAAAAACTGGCCCTTACCACATATTATGTGTGTAATGATATGAAAATAAAAATACCACAGACCCTGAAAATTATTTGTTTCTCTAATTTGCGAACAGCACCGTTGTTGAACCCATCGCTAACAACCATCACACAACCAGCTTTTGAAATGGGCAAACAGGCTGCCAGCATTTTATTTAAAAATCTTGACAAAAAAAGAACCCTTATTTCCAATGAAAATATTGTGTTGAAATCTGAACTGATTAAACGAAACTCAACAAAAAAATAACCGGTCATTTATGTAATACGTGGTTAAACAAAATATCAGCATAGAAAACAATTGCTACAAAATAGATTTCATAAACTCTGCATTTTGGGCTGCACTTAATAAGGGTGTAGATGCCACAAACCTGAGTGGTATTATTCTTCTGCAACGTAATCTTGCCTGTTGAATAAAATGCATTGTATTATTTATACACAATAATTTTTGTTTATCATCAAGAATTTTATAAAATACCCCGCAATTTCCCCTGCCCCAGAATATTTTTTTACCATTGGCTTCCAGTTGCGTTTTGTAGCGGGTATCCCTGAAAAATAAATGATGAGTGTTATCGTATAAGGTATCATAAGCAGCTTTAAATTCTTAGTGCATAAAAGCCAGGTATTAATGATTGCCATAATGCGTGCTGCACGTACATATGCCGGAGGTGCTGTAAACAGTGCATCACTTCAACTCCAGCGCTGCTGGTTACCCTTTCTTGTAAATCAAGATCACCCATTTTTATATTTGCCATGATAAAATCCATGCGCTGCAGCGTGGGTTTTATCATAGCAGAATCTTAAACTTTGCAAACAACTCCAGGTATGTCTGGTTTACGCAAATATCATCTGCATGATAGGTATCCGGCCCGGGTTGACACCCTTCTTTTTGCCCGATGTGTTTTAAAAATTGAAAATATCTTTCCTGCTTGCTCAGTGTTGCCCACTCCAGCATACCAAGGTACATGGCCGCATTAGTCCATGCCCAATAAACATTAGAATTTTTATACTTCGATCCTTTTGTTACCTGTTCTCCAAAATGGTTCACTTGACAGTTGGCCACTTTTTCCATTGTTTGACGAATATTTTTTTTCTTGAAAGGCTTTTGTGCAACGGAATGCAAACAAGCAAAACTGAGTATTAGTTATACATAAGTTCTTTTCATAAAAGATTTATTTAGTAGCTGCTGATTTCCTTTTTATCCTTTTTAGTAACTGGTCTTCATATAAAGAAGCAGGCTGCAATAAATCTCCTTGCCCGATGCCTTCGGTAAAATCTTCAGGTGATGAATTGAATGTATACTTATTAAGCACGCCGGAAAACGGAGCTGTTTTTACTGCACTGGCAGGGCCCCGGCTGCCAATAATATAACCCCAGCCAAACTGGGCTGATTCTACAATACAATCTTTGCCTTTCATGTAAGCTTCGCCGTTAGTATTCCAAAAAACACTTTGGGTAGTGGGCCAACCGTGCATATTGGGCAAGGATCCGTAAGGCCGGAACTTTGCTTCCAGCAAGTCTTTATTGACCGTTACATTATCAAATAAATTGGCCATACTCAGGTGCATATGAAAATCGCTGGCCAGCCTGCTATTTTCTGCTCGGCAACGAAAAATTACATTGCCATTGCTTTGCATAGATTTAAAATCAAAATTATGCCTGCCATTTCCACCCCGGCTGTTTTTAACCAGGCAATCGTTGCCGGCCAGGATATACATGTATCCATTTCCACCTTCGCCTTTGTACTGTGGTTTTTGAAAATCGCAGGAATCTACTGTGATAAACCTTGAACGGCTTAGCAATATTCCGTTTGAAACCAAATGAATATCCTGTATGTTTTCAACAGGTTTATAAGTATTGATATTATTTATCCAGCAATGAATGGCATTGCTGATACGAATAAAATTGGAGCCATGAATTTCATAAGCACCTGTGCCTGGTTTGCCAAAATCCACATCGCCCAACCCTGGCAAAATAGATTCTCTATTGGCAATGGAAAAATGTTCTATACCCACTTCACTCAATAGTGGCTGAACAATGTAAAGCCTTGCATTGTCTCTTTTCTTGAGAAAATAACGGGTGGGTGCATCAATTGTTAAGCTGTTTGTTTTTTTATCAACAGCAATAATGTAGCGATAAAACATCGTTCCATTCATTCCCGTAGCCCAGAGATTGGTCATTTGATGCTCTTCAATAAAACCAGTTGTTACATCAGAGCGTAACAGTACCCAATCCCCCACTTTAAATCCTTTTACAGATGTTACGGGAATGATGTTGGTTGGTTCTAAAAGATCTGTTGTAATGCTTACTGTATTTGTTCCTTTACCCATCCAATCTCCTTGTGACAACGGTTTTACATCAATCACAGAAACATCCCTTACATTAGATTGATCATTATAAATAAATGTTTTATTTACTCCTGCGCCACGCAACACTGTATTGCTATAGGAAATTTTAATTGAATTTTTTTCAGTAGCAGACACATTTATTTTATAGGTTCCTTCGGGTAAATACACAACCCCTCCTCCTGCTTTGCCCACATCATTTAATGCCTGCTGAAGTTTTGATGTAATATCATCCTTGCCGGCAGCATCAGCAAAATAAGGAGACTTTGTTATGTTTGTAATTCTTTTGCGGATAACCGGAATATTTTTTTCGCCACGCTGGTAACCGGCATATGAAAAATCATGTAAAAACCTGCCGGCTGTATCTTTAAAACCAGGTTTCCAATTGGCAGGAAATAAGCTACTGCGCCAGGACTGGGCAGAAATTGTTGATACTGTTGCCAGCAACATCAACAAGAGGTATATTTTATTTACAATTTTCAAATCAATTTTTTCAGGATAAAATTTTAAAATGTTTAATCCATCAATTCAAATTTTATTTTTTGGTTTTGGATCACCAGGTAGTAGTCGCCGCTTTCTAAATGCCTGATGCCATTTGCATCGGGAAAACTTAAATCACGCATTGGATCAATTTCAAACTTAAACGTTTTTTTCTCTCCGGCTTTTAATTCCAGCTTTTCAAAAAATTTCAATTCTTTCATAGGCCGGGTAATGGATGCTACCGGGTCTGCAATAAACCAAAGCACCGTTTCTTTTCCATCTCTCAAACCTGTGTTGGTTACTTCTACTACAGCCATTAATTTTTGATTCTTTTTAAAACTACTGTCAGACAATTTGATTTTGCTGTATGTAAAAGTAGTATAGCTAAGGCCATGCCCAAACCAATACTTTGGTTCTGTTGCAATATCCTGGTAGCCGCCTTGTTTAGGACGGGCAGATTGCCTCATGTTATAATAGGTAGGAATTTGCCCGGTGGTTAACGGAAAGGTAATAGCAAGTTTTCCGGAAGGATTCAACCTGCCGGAAATTAATCCTGCAACCGGAGTGCCGCCTGCAATACCGGGTTGCCATATTTCTAAAATGGCATCCGACAAAGAATCTAATTCACCCAGTTCTAAAGGACGGCCATTGGATAAAACCAGTATAATGGGTTTGCCTGCTTTTTTTAAATAACGAATTAATTTTTCCTGTATAGCAGGTAATGCAATGGTAGAACGGGTAGCATTTTCACCACTCCATTTTTTCATTTCTCCCATACATACAATCACAACATCCGATTTTTGTGCAGCTTTTAATGCAGCTTCAAAACCGGTTTCATCTGTGCCCTCAAAATGGCAACCTTTGGCATAATTTAAAATAGCCTTTCCATTAAATTCTTTTTCAAATCCTGCAAAAATTGTTTCTACAGATGTTGCAATCCCCTGCCCTTCCCATGAGCCCATCATATTCACACTGTCTTTAACCATAGGGCCAATCAATGCAATCTGTTTAACGTCTTTTGAAAGCGGTAAAGCCTGATTGATATTTTTCAACAAAACCATTGATTCTTCTGCCAGTTGTTGTGCGATGGCCATACTCTCCGGTTGATAATATCTTTCAGCTTCCGGCAGTTCTTCCACATATGGCTTGTCAAATAATCCAAGGCGAAATTTAATGCGCAGGATTCTCTTTACGGCATCATCAATATTGGCAAGTGGAATTTTTTTTCCCTTCACCAGTTGCTGCAAGTTTTCTACGTATACATTATCTACCATGTCCATTTCTACTCCGGCCATAAAAGATTTAAGAGCAGCTTCTTTTCGATCCTTTGCAAATCCTTGTGGAATCAGGTTTTCAACAGATCCCCAATCAGACACTACAAAACCATCATGCTTCCAGCGCTTTTTTAAAATTTCGGTTAACGTATATGGATTGGCAGAAGCAGGAATACCACTGATATCATTAAAGCCACTCATTAAAGTGGCGGCACCGGCTTTTACACCGGCTTCATAAGGCGGCATAAAGGTTTCCCACATGGTTTGCGCAGATACATCACTGTAGCGATAATCTCTGCCACCTTCGGATAAACTATAGCCGATATAATGTTTTAAACAGGCCGCAATAGAATAAGGATCAGATAAATTTTTGCCCTGGTATCCTTTCACAGAAGCCACAGAAAATACAGCGTTGGCATATGGATCTTCGCCATAGCCCTCTGCAACCCTTCCCCACCGGGCATCACGGGCCACATCAATCATAGGAGAAAAAGTCCAGTCCACCCCAGACAATCTCGATTCTTTGGCTGCAACTGCACAAGCTTGCGTAACCAATGTTGTGTTCCATGAACAGGCTTGTGCCAATGGAATTGGATAAACAGTACGATAACCATGAATCACATCAAAGCCCATGAGAATAGGAATGCCGAGGCGGGATTCTTCCATGGCTTTGCGCATAATTTCATTGCGGTAAACAGGGTTGATGCTGCGGTATATGAGTGAACCAATTTCCGGTTTCACAGCATTTTTACTGGCTTCAATATTATTGGCATTCGCATTTTTGCCATAGGTCCACTGGTTCATCTGCATAATTTTTTCTTCCAGTGTCATTCTTTTCAGCAGGTCGCTGATGCGTAATTCTATGGGCGATTTTTTATTCTTATAAACCGGAACTGCTTGTTGTGCAACTGCAATAACCGGCAATAACAACATTGTTCCCAACAAAATTTTAATCATATTCATAATCAATGATAATTTAAAATGGGCTTTACATTCTGTTGATTAAATCAACTGTTATAAAGCATTTACTTTTATTGATGTTCCAGCTTTATTGTTTGCTGCCCTGTTAAAGTTGCTACATTTAAAAAGTAAATTCCGGCAGAAAGTTTTGATACAGGTAATATGATATTCGTAAACCCCGGAGTAACCGTTATTTTTTTTTGAAACAATTGCTGCCCCTTCAAATTTATTAAACTGATAAAAATATATTCACTTTTTTGAGTATTTAATTGCAGGGCAATTTTGTCTGTAAAAGGATTAATGGCTGTAACAGAAAAGTCACTTTCTGCCTTACGGTTAATTTTAATAACAGGAGACAACTGGCTGGCAGCACTCCAATCATTTTGTTTTAAACGGTAATAAAAAAGTCCTGAGCCTTTAACATCCCTGTCGGTAAAGCTGTATTGTTTTACAGCAACTGTAATCATTAACAACAGTAATTCACTTATAAAATTAAGATTCTAAAAGACAAACATACTTTAAGGGATTACCTAAACCAGGATAAATACACGCTAATTAATAAAATTTACTGATAATTATCATTTCTGGCGGGGCAGGTATATGCAGGGAAAAAAATATATTTATGCATTCAGGCTATCATTCTATTCCTATCACAGGAAGTATCTATTCATCAATTTTAGCATACATAGTAATATACGTTCCATTTAATAAAAACTCCAGTAGATTTGTTATCAAATTTGTGTGGTTAACATTTTAACTAATTTTCCAGATATGGACTCTCTCACGCACATTGCCCTTGGAGCCTGCATGGGCGAAGCATTTGCCGGAAAAAAGTTGGGCAAAAAAGCTATGTTGTGGGGGGCATTGGCACAAAGTATTCCTGACATTGATTTCCTCGCCGCTTTTTGGATGGATACCACTTCAAATTTACTGGCTCACCGGGGCTTCACCCATTCCCTGTTGTTTTGCGCCATCATTACTCCACTATTAGCCTATGCAGCCGAGCGCCTGCACCGGCCACACAATATTACATTTTTAAAGTGGCTGCTTTTTTTTGGCGGCGCAATTTTTATACATGTTTTTATAGATGCTTTTAATAACTATGGGGTGGGCTGGTTCGAACCGTTCAGCCATTACCGGATTTCTTTTAATGCCATTTATGTTGCTGATCCTTTTTTCTCTATATGGCCGGGTATTGCCTTCGTGGCCCTGATTTTTTTAAGCAGGTGGAAAACACAAAGAAAAAAATGGTGGATATTTGGCCTGGGCATGAGCTCATTTTACCTGCTGTATTGTTTATTTAACAAGGTTAATACAAACACAGATGTAAAAGAAATTTTGAAAAAACAACAAATAAGCTATACCCGGTATTTTACTACACCTGCGCCCCTGCAAAACTGGCTGTGGTATGTAGTAGCGGGTAATGACAGTGGTTACCATGTAGGCTTTCGCTCAGTATTTGATCGCAAAAAAGAAATCAATTTTCAATATTTTCCACGGAACGAATCATTCATAAAACCCATGGACGATCATAAAGACCTGCAGCAACTCATCCGTTTTTCTCAACAATTTTATACTGTAGAAAAATGGAATGACACCCTGGTGTTTAATGATCTTCGGTTTGGCCAGATCATTGGCTGGCAATACCCAAAGGCTAAATTTGCTTTTTATTATTTTTTACAACATCCGGACGATAACACGCTGCTGGTGCAAAGGGGCCGCTTTGCAGGCTGGAACATGCAAACTGCGAAATATTTTATACAAAGAGTAAAAGGTAACTGACAAAACCCCGGGCATATATATCCACTTATTTTTGTACAGATAAGGGTAATATCTATTTTCATTTAAATACAAACGCTCCGCTATTTTGATATTGCAATACTATCCTCAGGAACATTCCCTTTCATACAATTCTCCAAAAAATGTATTGCTTCTAAAGAGCATTTAAATGCAACATTATTTTTTTTATAAAGCTTTAGCTCCTAAGCTGCGATAAAGCATTTGCAAACTAAATATATATCCTTAAATTAAAATACATCTTTTAAGCACAAATAACCTGCTACAACGAATGGATTTATATGAGTTTAATCAAAGTTTACGATGATGGCTGTCAGCATTTTGAAAAGTTGTAAAAACTATATTTGGAATTAAGACAGCTTGCCAACATCCTGTTTTAACTCCGATAATTAATAAAATCTGTGAAATAACATATTTCACAGATAATGTACATGTCATTCTATTATATGAACCACATGTATGTTTTAATCAGGGGCACACTTAATGCTGGCAAACTGCATACAGCAATGCGCAGGTCTCATTGCTAAAAAAACCATACTACTGCAAATATTTATTTAACCTAAAATATCAACATGAAAACGATACTGGTACCAACAGATTTTTCTGCTGCAGCCACCAACGCAGCCAATTATGCAGCGGATATGGCTATGGTCATTCATGCCAAATTGTTATTACTGCATGTTTATCAGCCTCCGGTTATTTACAGCGAAGCACATGTGGCTGTAAACGATGCTGAATTTTTAAACAGTTCAGAAAAAAGTATACAACAGTTAAAAGAAGCATTAATCAAAAAATGGGGTCGCACCCTTAAAATTGAAACAGAAATAAGACCGGGTATATTTTTTACAGAATTAAAAACAGTGTGTGAATATAGAAAACCATATACGGTTATAATGGGAAGCCAGGGTACATCTGCAGTAGAAAGAATATTATTTGGCAGTCATACAGTGCATGCAATGAAAAACTTAATGACGCCACTGATTACGGTACCTCCAGGAATAACATTTTGCTCTATTAAAAAAATAGGACTGGCCTGCGATTTTGAAGATGTAGTGGACACCACTCCAATAGCAGAAATAAGAATGCTGGTAAATGATTTTAATGCTAATCTACACCTGCTTAATACAGGGGTGACAGAAGTTTTTGATCCTGAAAAAGTATATGAATATGGATTGGTGAGAGAGATGCTGGAAGATTTAAAACCACGTTTTCATTACATTAATAACTTAAATACAGATCAGGGAATTTTAGATTTTGCAGAAACTAATCATATTGACCTGTTGGTGATATTACCCAAACGACATGGCTTTTTAGATAAATTGATTCGTAAAAGTCATACCAAACAATTTGTGTTGCACAGTCATGTTCCTGTAATGGCGCTGCACCAGGAAAATTAGTAATAAAAATAAATATTACCACAGCGGATAAAAACTAAAATATCGTTTTTAAATGATTGGAAATTTAACGGAGGCACAAAGCAGGGATTTTTTAAGCAATCAAATAACGGGTCGCATTGGATGCAATGATGGTATTAAAACATATGTTGTACCCATCAATTACGTATTTGACGGAAAAGTAATTATCTCCCACGCTATAGAAGGGATGAAAATTGACATAATGCGGCTTAATCCCAATGTGTGTTTTGAAGTAGATGAAGTAAAAACATTAAATAACTGGAAAAGTGTAATTGCGTGGGGCCGCTACCAGGAACTGACCGATGAGCGTGACAGGTATTATGCAATGAAACTTTTTGTAGACAGGATGATGCATATAAAAATAAGTAAAACTGCAGAGCATCTCCATAGCGAAGGGCTGGAAGCTGGTTTATCTTCGTCCCAATTTAAGAGATCGGTTATTTACAGGATTGTAATGAATGAAATGACCGGAAAGTATGAAAAGGAATAGCATTTAACCTGCACTGATTTACTCTCCGGTTCTAAATTTTTAGAAATATCGTTTTACGCTTGTTATTTTATTTGCAAATTATTATGGCTGATTTTAACAGGACTGTTGACTCCAGAAACTGAAAAAAAAATTAAACTCACTTCCACCGCTATTTTACCAAAGCTTTCGAACTGCCAAACGAAACTTTAATCTTATAACCCGGCCGACAATTCCTGCTTATTCTCATATACCTACCTGATACTAGTCACACTAAACACGCTGTTTTTTTTTGATTTTAGTATATTATATCAAGCCCCTAAAGCAGCACACAAAAATGCACCCGTCTATCGATATTAAAAATGAAGCTAATTCCCATTTAGAAGCATTATTTGACTACGCATCCATGGGTATCCTTGTTACTGATAGCAGTGGAAATATACATGCAGTCAATAATTTTGCATCCAGAGAATTTGGTTACGCTCCCGGCGAACTCTACGGTAAAAACATAGATAAACTAATACCCGTGAGATTTCATGAAAGTCACGCTGCACATTTTACAAAATATTTAGAAAACAATCAGCCCCGAAGCATGAACCGGGACAGGGATTTATTTGCCGTAAAAAAAGATGGTTCAGAATTTCCGGTAGAAATATGCCTTAATCATTATCATAAAAATGATGAGCAATATATTGTTGCCTTTGTTAATAATATTACAGAAAGAAAAAATGCCACTGATAAAGTAGATAAACTAAGGGAAGAACTGGAAAGAAAAGTAATGGAAAGGACAGCTACCCTTGCCAATACGATTTTGCAATTGGAAAAACAGATTAAAGAAACGGCAGTGGTAGAAGAAGAATTAAAAAAGATTCAGCAATTATTTCTTCAATTATTAAGAAATTATCCCGACGGTGCCATTAGTATAATAGACAGGCAAAATAATTTCATATACACAGGCGGAACACTTCACACGCAATTTAACTTAGATCCAAGAGCGCTAATTGGTAATAAAATATATCCTGAATTTCCGGAGTCTGTGCAAATAATTATACAATCGCTGCTGGATGATATTTTTAAAAATAAAATCGTTGTATCAAATTATGAATTACCCATTCAGCCATCCGGCGATATTTATATGATAGATGCATTTCCACTTTTAGAAGAAGATGGCACCATAGATAAAGTGGGTGTAATTATCAGAAATATTTCTGAATTAAAAAAAACAGAAGATGAATTAAGGGAAGCACTGGAAAAAGAAAAAGAACTTAATGAGTTAAAATCAAGATTTGTTTCAATGGCATCTCATGAGTTTCGCACACCGCTCAGTACCATTCTTTCATCAGCTTATTTAATTGATAAATATACCGCTGCCAACGACCAGGCAAAACGTCAGAAGCACGTGCAGAGTATCGTTTCTGCCGTAATAATGCTTACAGATATCCTGAACGATTTTTTGAGTGTGGGCAAAATAGAAGAAGGTAAAATACAGATAAGGATAAATCCTTTTAACATACAGGAAGTGATTAAGATAATGATTGCAGAAATAAAACCCAATTTAAAAAAAGGACAAAAAGTAACATATACCCATACAGGCAATCAACAGGTTTTACTGGACCAGTCGGCACTCAAACATATCATGATGAACCTGCTTACCAATGCCAGCAAATTTTCGCCGGAGAATACTACTATTAAAATACAAACAACTGCAGAACCTCATCAAATTATTTTTTCTATAAAAGATAAGGGTATCGGCATTTCAAAAGAAGACCAGAAACATTTAATGGAGCGTTTTTTCAGAGGGGCCAATGCCGGAAATATACAGGGCACGGGGCTGGGCCTTCATATCGTATCTAAATATGCACAGATGATGAATGGCCATGTTAGCTGCATAAGCGAACTGGAAAAAGGAACTGAGTTTGTTGTACATTTTTACATAAATAATAAGCCTTATGAAAACGATATTACTGATTGAAGATAATGATGACATTCGCAATAATACTGCAGAAATCCTGGAACTTTCCAACTATAAAGTTATTATGGCAGAGAACGGTAAAACAGGCGTTGAAAAAGCAATAGAACACTGTCCTGATTTAATTATTTGCGATATTATGATGCCTGTACTGGATGGCTATGGTGTACTGCATGCTGTTCATAAAAATGAAGCGATCAGGAATACTCCGTTTATTTTTTTAACAGCTAAAACAGAACGAAGCGATTTTCGCAAAGGAATGGAATTGGGGGCCGATGATTATATTACCAAACCATTTAGTGGCACAGAATTATTAAATGCTGTAGATAGCAGGTTGAAAAAAAATGATGTACAAAAAAAAGAAACAGCTAAGGGCCTGGAAGACCTGCAACTATTAGTAAAGACTTCATTAGGTAAGGATTTTTTAAAATCGCTCACTGAAGACCGCAATATTAATAAGTATAAGAAAAAGCAAAATGTTTATACAGAGGGCAATCATCCCAACAGGTTGTTCTATGTGATAAAAGGGAAAGTAAAAGCATTTAAATGTAATGAAGAAGGCAAAGAATTGGTAACGGATTTATATACGCACGGCGATTTTTTAGGCTATGTGAGCCTGCTGGAAGGAGGTGTGTACAAAGAATCTGCAGAAGCACTGGAAGAAACCGAACTGGCCCTGATACCCAAAGAAGATTTTGACGACCTGGTTCATAATAATATTGATGTAGCTCAAAATTTTATCAAACTACTTGCAAAAAATATTTCTGAAAAGGAAAATCATTTATTAAGAATTGCATATAATTCGCTGCGCAAAAAAGTAGCCGATGCCTTGTTAACAATGGAGGATAAATACCGTGAAATAAATGATAAAAATTTTGTGATAAACATCAGCAGAGAAAGCCTGGCTACAATTGCAGGCACTGCCAAAGAATCTCTGATACGCACCCTAAGCGACTTTAAAAATGAGCACCTGATTGATATAAAAAAAGATGGAAGTATTATAATAACCGATCAGAAAAAACTTAAGCAACTGCTTAATTAAGCATAATGACAGTAGTTTTAATAACTATTTTTTAAATAAAGGTTTTAGTTTATTACAGGCAGTTAACAGATCAGGCTATTATTTTTAAGATACTTTATAAAATTCAACTGCAGTTTACAAAATTGATTTCCGGCCGTAGTAATATGTTTATGAAGGCTTTTCAACTTTTTATCAATAACCCTAATTTCCACCCCGGTTTCATTCTCTATGCGTTTTATTCCTTTATCAATTACAGCAATATCATTGCGCAGTAACCCTATCAGCTCGTCTTCTTTTATAAAATAGCTTTGATAATTTTCTGCTTCCGCCAGCATATTATTATCAAATTTTTCTCTTAGCACTTCCGATAGTCTGTATTTTAAACTACTGTTTTCGTCCATCATAAAACCAAGCAATCGCTTCAAACTATCGCTTTTAGATTGTAACTGGCTTAGGGTTAAAGTGGCTATTCTTCCCGACTTTGCTTGTTGGTATTTTTTTAGAGTATTGATCACAACCGATTTCATTTAATTTAGAAATATGTTGTAAAGTTATTGTTGTAAAATAATTTTAACGAGGATACTCATCAGTAGTTATCCTGATTCTGGTCAATGAAAACCGCAGGCAGCATTGATTAAATAAATAATGCAGATATTAATTTGTATGCCAAAAACAGTTCGGATTGTTGGTTGATTGATATCAGGTAAACTCCTGATATGCATCATCGCTGATAAATTAAAAATGATTTACGCTTGAAGTGCTGTTTTTAATAAACAACAGCTTTTTAAATATTGGTATTTTTTTTTCGATTAAAATATTTTAATATTTCTATCAGTAATACACAAACAACTGTTACAATAATAATTGCCGACATAGACTGCCACCCTAAACCTGTTGTTTTAAAAATGGCTTGTAAAAACGGCACATACACAATTAGCAGTTGCAGGATAACCGTTAACACTATTGCACCCCATATAGCCTTATTGGCAAACAGGCCGGAGCTAAACATTGAATGATATGCAGAGCGTACAGAAAGTGCATTGCCCAGTTGCACAAAACAAAGAGTTGTAAACACCATTGTTTGCCGGGTCTTTACATTATAGCCCTGGCCTGCTGCCCACCATAAAATAAGAATAGAAGCTATGGCAAGGATGGTTCCGGTAATTAATATTCGTGGTATAAGGCCACCAGCAAATAAGTTTTCTTTGGGTGGACGTGGAGGCTGGTTCATGATATCCTTTTCTGCAGGTTCTGCTACAAGGGCAAGGCCGGGCAATCCATCTGTTACCAGGTTTATCCAAAGAATATGAATAGGCAACAGCGGAATGGCAAAGCCAAGCACAGGCGCAAAGAAAATAGTTAGTATTTCTCCCAGGTTGCAGGATAAAACATACAATATAAATTTGCGGATATTTTCATAAATTCTTCTGCCCTCTCTTACTGCTTTTACCAGGGTGGCAAAATTATCATCCAGCAAAATCATATCGGCTGCTTCTTTAGATACATCTGTACCCGTTATGCCCATCGCCACACCAATATCTGCCTGCTTTAATGATGGTGCATCATTCACACCATCTCCTGTCATGGCCACAAATTCGCCATTGGTTTGTAATGCTTTTACAATGTTCAATTTTTGTTCGGGCGATACCCTTGCATAAATAGTTGTATGCTCTACCGCTTTGCTAAACTCCTCCTTTGAAAGTTTATCCAGGTCAGCGCCCGTTTTCACTCCTTCGTGCCCTGCTTCAATCATACCCAAACGCAATGCTATAGCCGTGGCTGTGAGTGGCTGATCGCCTGTAATCATTACAGACTTAATACCCGCAGTTTTACATTGTTTAATAGCATCAATCACTTCTTCCCTTGGAGGATCAATCATTGCAGTCATGCCCAAAAAATCCAGATCGCTTTCTGCATCCATTTTTATATCGCCCGGATTTTGGTCAAACATTTTATATGCAAAAAACAAAACCCTTAAACCCTCTTCTGCCCATTCACTGTTTTTATCCATCCATGCCGGTATCTCATCCTTATATTTTTGGCTCAGCACTTCCGTCATTTTTTTGGGTGCGCCTTTCACAAATAAAATCCATTTGCCATTGTGCTCATGTAAAGTACTCATGCGCATTCTTTCTGAATCGAAAGGCAGTTTTAATACAAGTGGAAATTCATCGTCGGAAGCGGCTTTAGTATGTCCTTTTTCCATGGCATGATCTACCAGGGCTGTTTCTGTAGAGTCGCCCAACAAGCCTTCTTCCGAGAACCTCACTTCGTTATTTAATATCATCGCATGGCTCAATAAATCTTCTTTACCTGCTGCTGCTTCCAGCTTTTCTACCGTCATCACATTTTGGGTAAGTGTGCCGGTTTTATCGCTACAGATATAGGTAACAGAACCAAGGGTTTCTACAGCAGGCAATTTTCTCATCAGGGCTTTTTGCTTCACCATTCTTTTGGCACCCTGTGCCAATGCAATGGTTATTACAGCAGGCAGTGCTTCTGGCAATGCGGCAACGGCCAAAGAAAGTGCTGTAAGAAACATTAAAAAAACTTCTTCACCCCGCCATATACCAATGCCAAATACCACTACACAAATTAGTATAACGATAACGGCCAGTTGTTTGCTAAAAACCGCCAACCTTTTTTGCAGCGGTGTTTTTTGTGGTGCTACTTCCAGCAGGCCTGCAATTTTGCCCAATTCTGTATTCATGCCAGTGCTGGTTACCACAGCTTTTGCAGAGCCATTGCTAACAATGGTACCTTTAAAAACCATGTTTAACTGGTCTCCCGGAACGAGGCTGGCTTCATCTATCGGATCTGTATTTTTTTCTATAGAAAAACTTTCACCCGTAAGCGATGCTTCATCTGTTTTTAAAGAACTTACTTCAATTAATCGTGCATCAGCAGGAACAATATCGCCGGCTTCCAGCAAAATAATATCTCCAGGAACCAACTCTCCTGCTTCAATTTTAGCAGGATTATTATTGCGCACAACCAATGCAAATTGTGCAGCCATCTTTTGCAACATCCTGATAGATTTTTCTGCATTATATTCCTGTGAAAACCCCATCCATGCATTTCCTAAAATAATGGCAAGAATTACATAAGCATCGGTATGCTCACCCACCACGAATGATATAATGGCTGCAACAACCAAAATAATAATCATTACATCTGTAAACTGTGCAATCAGGATAGCTAATTTACTTTTTCGTTTAGCTTCTTTTAAAACATTTTTGCCAAATGCTGTTTGCAGTGCCGGCACCGCATCGTTACTTAACCCTGTGATGGTTGTTTTGAGCTGTGTTAATACTTCTTCTTTGCTGGTTTGATAAAATGCTTCCATTGATGTTGTAGCTGCTTGTGGGTAAATTATAATGAATATACATAGATAGGTTTATCACTTACTATGCCGCAATTTGAATATGGCTGATAAATGCTGATTTTATTTTAAATGAAGAATAATTAATCACTAAAAGTAATAGTATAATATCCAGGCACCAACTAATTCCCTTAGCCAAAACTTATGATATAATCATCCGTATATCTATCGCAAAACAGGCTGGTTATGAAAATTAACAACAGATGTAAAACAGGCAACGGTATTTAAGCATTTATTGAAGAAAGTATAATAGAAAAAAAAGCAGACATGCCGGCTCTGTTTTCGTAAGGAAAAGGATTTTAAAAAAGTTTAGCAGAAGATGTAAGCAAGCAAATGCCGATAGCTTTATTGGCCATCAAAAAGAAATAGAAAATTATACTTTTAAATAACTTTTAAAATGCAGGATTTCTAAAAAGCATAAGTAAGCCCTACACCGGCAGAAACATATCTTAAATGTACAGAAGTAGCTATATCACCCGTTTTAATTTCACCTGCCAGGGATCGATAACTAACCTCAGGAATTAAAAACAATTTATTATTTTTTGTCAATGGGATAGTAATACCGGTGCCCAGCCTCCAACCTAATTGATGCCCTGTATCATTAATAATTTTTCCTGAGCTGTTTTCTGTTTCAATATGATTGTATATTCCACCACCCCTTACCATATAGTTAACAACTGAATTTTTGATGGGGAGAAAATAAGCTAACCCGAAAGAATAACCGGTTTCTTCAAAATTTACGTTATTGCCTGCAAAAGATTGGTTGGCACTAAATTGATTCCAACCCCAACCGGCATATGCAGCAAGATTTGGAATAATCCTGTATGTTAAGTTGCCTTCAAATCCGAAACCGGTTTTAAGGTTCGCATCGCCAAGATCTTTGGCAGGAAAATTAACGCCGCTTCTTAATTCAAAACACCATTTTTTTTGTGCGTCTGCAGTATTCACCGCCAAAAGCAAAATAATAAATATTGAGAGGATATGCATCATCACAGCCATGCTGAAATGAAGGTTGTTTATGATCGGTTTCATGATATTCAGTTTAAAATGGAGCCTGCTGTTTAAACTGTAAAATAATTGCAGCCCGGTAATATTACAAATGAGGCTGGTTGGTGATTAAGCTGACAGATATCATTATTTATTTTTTAATAGTTCATCTTTTTATTTTTTCTGCTGGAGATGGCTATTTCCTTGTTACGTAAATGCTACACCGACCCCGCAAAGCTATAGCGCCCATTCCTGCATGGCTTAGAACCATTATCCTTACCACAACTACTTCCTAAAAGAAATAGGGTTGCTGTGATCAGCAACCCTATTGTTAAAAATTTAGTATCCACATTATTGAAATAATTGGCTCACTTATATTTGTTGTGTGTTCTCATTAAGGTTTATCAAACCTGTATACCTTTTGTTGTGTTATTGTCGGGTCAGGCGAGGCAAGTGTTCCATTATATTTTACTTGTTCTAATGGGTAATAACAATAGCAGGGATTATTAAACGCATCATTTTCACTGAGGTGCCTGTAGTTCACATATAAAGTATCAATGTCAGCATTTGGAAATTCTAAATAAAAGTCTTTTATATTTTCGTCTGCGCTGATATCTCCGATGTTTCTTGTTGTTTGTACACCAAGATTATAACCATCGCCAGTTCCTCTTTGAAAATCTGAAATATAGGTCTTATTGCCATTTTTTAAATAATACAACTTCATATTGTCTAAAGTAATATCATCGAGCCTTATCCCATTTTTTTTAACAACGAAAAAGAGTGAGGATGGTATAACCTGAGGGCCTTCTCTTACACTTTTGTTACAACTCACAGCGAGTAATATGAATGATACTAGTGAACAAATAATGCTTTTCATATAAGCAGTGTTTATGGATGAATATTATAAACATAGGATTGGGCATATTGGTAGTTTCTATTGTTGGGATTCCACAAATTAAAAGCAAACCAACCATTAAAATCGTTGCCCCCAAATGCTTCATGCCATCCCCAATTCATATGAAATCTTAAATACGAATAGCAATGATTTTGTGATTGCCAATACCCATCACAAACCCATCTATGGCATTCGGAGTTTGTATAAATAATTCCCAGAAATCTATTTCTTCGTTTATTACATCCTCCCAACATTGACGGCCATCCATTATCGATATTTGATTTTACAGTCAAATAGCTCCCAGAATTAACATTTGCGAAGGACGCAGATGAATAATTAAACACATTCCTCAAAGCTGGTGCTATACTGGAAGGGTCTGCACCAGACCCCTCACAAGCCCAGTCCATATTTACACTATTTACTGCATCTCTCATCATTCGTTGAACTTCCCCATTACCTTGTGCAACTGGCATGTTAACGTAATTGTAACCAAACTGGTTTGGATGCGCCCAATACCGAAGCACCTGGCTCATTGCAGTTGCTACACAACCAGTAGGAGCATTTGGATTTGTCCAACACCCATTAGTGCAACTTCGGCTTGGTGCTTGTTCATTGAAGGTACACCATTGACCCCAGGTAGTATTTAGTAAAGGCCCTCTAACAGTAGTAATCCAACCTTCATCACAACTTGGTGGTGGGTCGTCAATAGGAATTGGTCTAAGAGAATTATTCAGTGTCGTTAAATTGGTCTGTTCAAGTAAGTCGTACCATGCATAATTTGCTCTTGCTGTATTGTCATACGTTCCTTCTCTAACCATCTCTACATTCTCTACAGTTGCATCAAACCATTCAATATACATTGATGGAACTGTATCCTGTTCAAATCTTCCTGATGTAACATATGCACATACTGGCTCATGCTTTACATCTGCAGAAATGACAACAAACCCACTATCATTAGTATAATTATAAATATACATTGCCGGGTTTCCGTATTTGTCAGGTACAATAAAAGAATCGCCTAAAACCCTATTGGGAATGTCAGTTGTAAAACCATCCACTATTAGAGTTTGACTTTGTGCCTGGCTTTGGAGGAATTCAAGTGATACTCGTTGAGCTAAATTATGGGCTAATTCAGCAGGCACAAGTCTTACATTGTAATTTGAGTAAGTTGAACCCGATTCATCTTTTTGACAGGAGTTAAAAGCTACTGCTACAATCAAAAGAAATAAAACTCCGATTAGAAATTTCTTTGCCATGATTTAAAGTTTGTTTAAAGTTAGAGAATCAACCTGCTAAAATAGTTGTACTTTTTAGATTGTTTATTACCACAATCGCCTTGATAAAATATATTATGAGCCCTTATGCTTTTAAAGATCCCGCAATTCCTGCATGTTGTATAAATTTTTGCTCCATACCTTGCCTACTTGTTATATTTTTTCTTATACCCCATGGGTGCCGTCGCAAATACCAAACATATTTTTTACATCCTGTATGCAAAACAAGTGCTACTGTATGGCCAGACCATTTGGGAGAACGCAATTAAATGCTCAACAGAAATACATCTGTTGAGCATTTAATTGTCAGCAACCATATCCGCCAATGAATTGTTGGTGGAAGTGCTTATTGTGCTTCTAAGTAATCTTGTTCAGTAAATATATACTTATAATAGCCAGTAATCGAATGGCTTGTCTCATTTTCAATTACTTTTTCCCAATTATTGGAATTCGAAATACTCCTATTGCTTGTAAAAGGAATGAAATGAGTACCGTTATATGTAGCATTGAATTTTATGTGTGGGATTCTCGCCAAGTTATCATATTCAACAACGATGGAATCATATGGCTGCAACAATGTACCAAAGCTAGGGTCCAGAGTTTTACCTCTTACATTATCGCTAAACACAATTAGACTATCATACGGTTGTAGATTAACTAACATATTTGCTTCAAGCATATTCCCTGAATAAGGCGATAGTTTGATAGTATGATTTGTTCGGTTTACAAATATTGATTTTGTATGTCCTACTTCTTCTTTTTCGCATGCAATTAACGAAATTAAGAAAAGCGTTGAAAATAATATCTTCATAAAAATATATTTAGTAGAATGAAAGAAGTAAATCAATTTGAGCATCGTTAACTCCCGCTGGTCTGATAGACTTTAATTCAGAATTTAATGAGCTAAGTCCGTAGCAATGCTTTAATATGCTATTTTCAATATCTGCTAAGGTGTAGCCAGCAACTTGGTCATTAGGTGTGCCAAAGTAAAGGCCGCTTTCATTAATATTATCAACCAGGTTTATAAAAAGAGTCGTATATGTGGAACTTGTTGATGAACTCCAATATTGGTAAGCCCTATCATTAGGATACTGTGGTGGATTAATTGGATGGTAGTTCCATTCACCATAGTTAGCTACTCCTCTGTCGTTGTATTCAATGTTTGTAAGGAACCACTCAACAGCAACTGGCCAGCTTTCCTGAATCTGGCTTGTTACCTGCCAATATTGAATTACACCAGCATTCATTTTTATCACATGGCTTGTATGTGCTGTTTCATGACATGTGGTAGAAAATATTTCATCAGATTCGTATTCATTTCCATTGTTTTCATATCTGGCAATTTTAATAACAGGGAATACAATCCAGTTTATACCACTCCAGCTCTTTTTACTATCCTTGGCAATATAAATAGTTCTGTTCTTTGACGGACGAAAAGGTCTTTGTAAGCCACCTATATTTTTATCATGATACCTATATCCACCACGAAAAACATGACCTGCAAATCGCTGATAGCTATTGTTTAAATCATAATTCCAATCATTTCTTTGCTTTGGACCATTTATCCAAAAACTTGTGTTGAATAAATTCTGTCTTACAGCAAATCTCCCTGTTGCAAACCAAATAGAATAATTACAACGCCTTTTGTAACTGTGATTCATTCTATAATTACCATTGAAGTCGGGGTATGCATTGTAAATAATAAACCATCTTCTTGCTTGTACTCTTACACCTTCCATGCCAATAAACTGCTGAATTCTTGTATCAAACACCCGTATTCTTCCTGATGGTGTATATCGTAATGCTTCTGTTTCAATTGGGTCTTCTAATGGAATGATATCATCATCGTTTCCTGTTTGTATATAAGCCTGATTAAGTAGATGGTCTACAAAAAGGTCGTTAGTTCCACCATTTTCATACTGAAATATTTCGTCCTTTTCAGGTATATATAAATTATCAATTATTTCATAAGGTATTGAATCAGGAAATTGATACCCAACTTCTACAGCCGTATATTGATAGGTAGGAATACTATCAGGCAAGCTGGGATCGTGATAATAGTCACCATTTTGAATTACCGTACTTTCAATAGGATAGTCTGATAATGCTAATGATGAATCAAGATGTAAAGCTTCATATTGTTCAGAATTTTGTGGACTAAATTTTACATAATAATGACTTGTATAAACTTCCGCTTCCACATCACAAATAATGCCGTTGTTAGAAAGATTTTGCAAAGCAATTGTCATATTTTCTACTGAATAAGGGTTTTGCTTATTTTCTCCCAATATAGTATTTGATCCTTCTTCATAGGGAATTTCTTCTTCACTTTCAGTTATTAATCTTGAGCTTTCCTCATAATTTTCATTCTCGGGTGTTAATTCTGTTTTTTGGCAACTAATAAAAATAAGTGTTACTGTCAAAAAAGCGAGTACATGCTTTTTGGCAAAGCATTTAAATTGGTTACTTTTTGTCATTTTCATTGGAACGTTGTTTTAGGTTATAAATAATTCAAAATTGTATAGAGTGCCAGTGGCATTTCAACAACTTACTTCCCTGATACGGGGCAAGTACACGCCGGGCGAATGTCTGTTTGGTTAGAAACGCTCATAACGTAGCGGTGTTAGGATTAGAATATTTTTAAGCAAGTTATATCGCCACTCCCATAAAAAAAACAGGAAATATCCTGTTTTTTTTATGGATAATATGAATGATGAATTAAAAATTACGGGTTACGAGTTTGTACATATCAACCTTGTTTGGTTATATAGCTGACAGATATCATGATTTATTTTTTAATAGTTCATCTTTTTATTTCTTCTCCGGGAAATGGCTTTTTCAATTTCTACTGCAAAAAATACCAGTGAAGAAGCCGCACCTACCAACACAAATTCTTGCAGCGTTAAAGATTCTGTTTGAAAAATGGGTTGTAAAAAAGGTACATAGGTAATAATCCCCTGCAGTATTAATGCAATGATTACGGCACCAATCAATGGTTTGTTGGAAAATATTCCAATGCTAAATAAAGATTGTGTTTCTGACCGGATGGCCAGTACATGCCCCATCTGGCAAAGGCACAATACATTAAACACAATGGTTTGCCAATGCAAGCCATGTGTGATAGCCCACGACTGTGCAGATAAAGCAATGCCCGCCATCAGCATTCCCACCCATATCATATGCATGCCCCTGCCATTGGCAAATACACTTTGCTGCGGTGGCCGGGGTGGTCTTTTCATAATGTCTTTTTCTGCTTTTTCAAATGATAAAGAAATAGCCGGCAAACCATCAGATACTAAATTGATCCATAAAATATGAATGGGCAACAGCGCAACCGGCAAACCAATCAACGGACCCATCAGCAGGGTCCATAACTCGCCGGAGTTGGTAGTCATCAGGTATTTTATAAACTTAAGTATGTTGTCATAAATCCTTCTTCCTTCCCTCACTGCTTTTACAATCGTAGAAAAATTATCATCCAGCAAAATCATGTGAGCCGCTTCCTTAGAAACATCTGTGCCGGTGATGCCCATTGCAATACCAATATTGGCCCGTTTTAAGGAAGGGGCATCATTTACACCGTCGCCGGTCATCGCCACATAATGGCCTTTTTGCTGCAGCATTTTTACAATCTGCAGTTTTTGTTCGGGCGATACACGGGCATACACTTTTATCTTTTCTACTTTGGCTAAAAAATTATCTTCATCTAAAGCGGCCAATTGCTGCCCGGTGATAACCAAATCTTTTTCGCTGCTTAAAATGCCGATTCGCTGTGCAATAGTTTTTGCTGTAAGGGGATGATCGCCTGTAATCATTACGGGTACAATGCCGGCAGTTTTACATTGTGTCACTGCATCAAAAACTTCTTCTCTTGGCGGATCTATAATACCTGCCAAACCTAAAAAATGTAACCCGGATTCATGAATTTCAGCATCCGGTTTTGAGGGTAATTCATTCCAATACCTATAGGCAAATCCCAACACACGGTGGTCTTTGGCCGCAAGTCCATCTACCTGCTCCTGCATTTCAGCAAGGTTTATATTTACGCAACGCTGCAATAAAATATCAGGTGCCCCTTTTGTAAAAGAAATTACTTTGTTTTGATGCTTATGAAAAGTTGTCATCAATTTACGGTCGGCATCAAAAGCTAATTCTGCCAGCCTTGGCCACACATCGGGTGATATATTTTGTTCCCTTGCCACTTCCATCAGGGCTATCTCGGTACTATCTCCTTTTATATTTTTATCATCATCCTCCACTGCATCGTTGTTTAATGCAAAGGAGTGCAGCAATAAATTCACCCCTTCTTCATTTTTATTGGCCGCTAAATTATTGCGGTCTATCATGGCCCCATTTACAAAAAGCTCTTCTACATGCATTTTGTTTTTGGTAAGGGTACCGGTTTTATCTGTACAGATATAAGTTACAGAGCCAAGGGTTTCTACTGCCGGCAGTTTTCTTATCAGGCTATTAAACTTAATCATTCGCTTTGCTGCCAGCGCCAGGGAAATGGTAATAACAGCAGGTAGTGCTTCAGGAATGGCAGCAACAGCCAGCGAAATGCTTGTTAATACCATTTTTACAATATCCTCCCCCCTTAACCATCCTGCCACAAAAAATAAAACACATAAAAATAAAACCAGCACCGATAATTTTTTTCCAAAGGAAGCCATGCGTTGCTGCAATGGTGTAAGCGTTTCATCTTCCTGCAACATTTTAGCTATGCGCCCCAATTCTGTTTGCATACCTGTGGCAATAACGATTCCTGTGCCCCTGCCGTATGTTACAAAGGTTCCTTTGAAGGCCATATTTTTTTTATCGCCTACCGGCAAATCATCTATTTCCAGCGCAGGCGAAATTTTATCTACAGCATTGGATTCACCGGTGAGTGCAGCTTCTTCTATTTTTAAATTAACTGATTCAATGATGCGGATATCTGCGGGCACGGCATTGCCTGCTTCCAATAAAACAACATCACCCGGCACCAATGCGGTAGCACTCATCCACGAACTGGTTCCATCTCTAAGCACCCTAGCCTGTGTAACCGCCATTTGTTTTAAAGCCTGCATTGCTTTTTCTGCCCGGTACTCCTGGAAGAAACCAATGATGGCATTTAATAAAACAATCACCAGGATAACGATGGTATCGGTGAGATCACCAATGATACCTGATACAATAGCTGCCGCCAGCAGAATTAAAATCATTACATCTTTAAACTGAGCCAGCAGCATGGCGGCAATACTTTTCTTTTCGCCTTCCTGTAATTCATTTGGGCCATATTTTACCAGTTTGCCCTCTGCATCTGCAGTAGTTAATCCCTGAAGAGTTGTATCCAAAAATTCAATTGTTTCCTTTATACTTAATCTATGCCAGTGCATTTTGCCTTCTATTATTTTAAATAAATTAGTTGATGACGAATAACAGTAATAAATAACTAAAAGTGCTATTACAAAAATAATGTATCCCAATTATTTTGGTTTATACAATAGGGAACTGCTTCTTTCACACCGGGCGAAAAATCAGTTAACACTGCCATCTATTCTTTTTATTTTTCTATGGATTAGCAAAATCCCTTTTAGCAGGGATAGCCAGCAAAGGAATGTCTGTATGGTAGCTTATTCGTTTTGTAATACTCGGGTGAAATATCCTGTCCCAAAAGCTTCTTGGATAAGTGACCATTGTCAGCATATCTATCTCATACTTTTTGATATAGTCATGCAGGGTTTCTTCAAACTCATTGCCATAAAGATGAATAGCTGTAATTGTATCTTCTTTATACTGTTCTTTCAACATTTTTTCGTAGCCTGGAATTTTTCTACCATGCTCCAGGAAGGCTTCTGCATTATCATCATCTTCATCTGTAAATACGGCTACCTGTAACCTGGCAATATATAAACTGGCCATCTCAAAAATGAAATCCAAAATGGCAGGGTCTTTTTCAAATTGATTGGTAGCAAGCAGAATTTTATTTGGTTTATGCCATTTATAATTACATGGAATTACCAATACCGGCACTTTACTATCTCCAATTAAAGAAGCCGTTTTACTGCCCCATAATTTTTCTTTTAAACCACTTGCGCCCAATGTTCCCATTACAACAAGGTCAATATTATTTTCTGCGCAAGCATTAAGGATTGCCTCTTTTACATTGCTTTTATAGATGGCTGTTTTTACAATCAACCCTTCCCGTGCTTTAATACTTTTTTCCAGGCTAAATAATTCTTCCTTTACTTTATCCAAAAGAGTTTGATTAAACTCCTGGTTCACTCCCATATAATCTGTATAAACGTTACCTGTTAGTTCAAAGGCATGAAGCAGGGTAATTTCTACCGGAAGATATTTGGCAGATTGAACAGCAAAATCAACAGCATTATTTGCACAGGTTGAAAAGTCTACAGGTACTAATATTTTTTTCATTGGTAAAAGTTTTAAGTGGTTTAAATAATATAAACAGGGCGACTTACTATTACTTATTATGAGCAATAAACAATGGCGTCTCCAGTGCCTTCATCAAGATGTCGGCCATACTGGTTTTAAACCATCTGCTTATTTCACTTCTGCGATAGGCTCCCAACACTACCAGTTCGTTTTCTTTATGACTTAGCAAATAACCCGGTATTTGTTCACCTGCCTTTCCTTTTAAAACAGTGAACTTTGCTTTTTGAAAATGTTTTTTAACGAACTCCCTCATCAACTTATTATCCTGCACATGCAGACCTTCCATCCGGTCTTTTACCGTAAATACTTCTACGGGCAAATCCTGAAGATTTTCAAACAAGTAGCTAAACATTTTTATTGCATATAAGGCCGATCGTCCGCCATCATACAGCAATACGATTTTATTGATTGATTTAAAAATATTGGGCACCACCAGTACCGGGCATTTTACATCTCCCAAGAAATCTTTCATAAAAGGTGTTGGCGCATTCTGCTTATATTCTGTAAATGTTTCATTTGCATTGATAATAATAAGATCG
>JBBRFX010000006.1:0-45458 GCA_038241275.1 Chitinophagales bacterium | reverse complement strand
TTTTATCTTCATCATTAGATCAACACATAAACAATAAATCTTTGCTTTACAACAATGCACACCAATCACCTCAAAAACAATGAAGCCATTGTTTTTAACTATTTTACACCCTAAATAAATTGACAAGACTTTATTATACATGCCAACACTACACTGGATAGGAAAAGACAAGGTTATCAATCATCATATGGACGTTCCTTTTAAAGTATTGGAACATTCCTACGGCTTTGACAATGGAACCCAAACAGACAAAGAAACCAACAGCGGAAATAAAATAATACATGGCGACAACCTGGAAGCTTTAAAATCTTTATTACCTGAATACGAAGGGAAAGTAAAGTGCATCTACATTGACCCACCATATAATACAGGAAATGAAGGTTGGGTTTACAATGATAATGTAAACGACCCCAAAATAAAAAAGTGGCTTGGCCAAGTTGTGGGTAAAGAAAGTGATGACCTTAGTCGCCATGATAAATGGCTTTGCATGATGTATCCCCGTTTAAAATTATTGCACAAACTTTTAGCGGATGATGGGGCGATATTTATTTCAATTGATGATAATGAGCAAGCTAATTTGAAATTGGTTTGTGATGAAATTTTTGGTGGTGGGAATTTTGTAGAAAATGTTATTTGGCAGAAAAGAACTTCACCAGATGCCAGACTAAATCTTGGTGCAGCACATGATTTTATTATATGTTATACAAAAACATATAGCCCAAGTCGAAAACAATTTAATTTACTTCCACCTTCTGAAACGAGAGCAAAAGATTATAAAAATATAGATAACGATATTAGAGGTGCGTGGGCCTCTGTAGATTTAACAGGTCAAATTGGACATGCTACAAACTCTCAATTTTATGAAATCATCTCTCCTTTAGGAGCGACATATAAACCTCCGAAAGATAGATGCTGGGCGTTAAGTGAGTCTACGTTTTTACAACTTCATAAGGAAGGACGAATTTGGTTTGGTAAGGATGGGAAATCAAAGCCAAGGCTGAAAAAATATCTTATTGAATTGGAGGGAGTTTCAACTTGGCCCTGGTGGAATAATGCGGATGTTGGCCACAACCAAGAAGCCACAAAAGAATTGAAACAAATTTTAAATGGAACCAATTATTTTGAAACTCCTAAACCTTTAAGGCTGATTGAAAGAATTCTAAAACTTGCAACTTATAAAAACTCCATCATTCTCGATTCATTCGCCGGCTCTGGCACGACCGCTCATGCGGTTTTAAACCTCAATAAGCAAGATGGAGGTAATCGTAAATTCATTTGCATTGAAATGGAAGATTATGCCGAAACAATTACCGCCGAAAGAGTGAAAAGAGTAATAAGTGGTTATGCAGATAAAGAAGGCACAGGCGGCAGTTTTGAATTTTATGAGTTAGGTAAACCCCTGTTTTTAGAAGATGGTAATTTGAATGAATTGATTTGTATTGAAAAAATTCGTCAATATGTTTTTTATACTGAAACTAAAAAACCACTTACTGAAACAAATCACAAAGACAATAAACATTTCCTGGGCAAGTATAATGACACTGGCTATTACTTTAATTACGAAGCTGATGGAATAACAACTTTAGACCATGCTTTTTTAGCCAGCATGAAAACGAAAGCAGAGCAATATGTTATTTATGCTGACAATTGTTTGCTTACTAAAGATTTTATGACAAAGCATCACATCATTTTCAAAAAAATACCAAGAGACATTACTAAATTTTGAGTTATATGTTATGAATGATGAATTGAAAAATATAATTATCTATTCAGCACCTACCGGCGAAGTAAGGGTAGATGTTTTTGTAGAAGGAGAAACAGTATGGCTCACCCAAAAAAGCATGGGAGAACTCTTTGGTGTAGTAAAATCAACAATTAGCGAGCATCTTTCTAATATATTTGAAACAAATGAGTTACAGAGAGATGCAACTGTTCGGAATTTCCGAACAGTTCAACAAGAAGGAGAAAGAACTGTTAACAGAGATATAGAATATTATAACCTCGATGCCATTATTTCTGTAGGTTACAGAGTAAACTCAAGTAAGGCTACACAGTTCAGAATTTGGGCAACCCAAACACTAAAAGAGTATATTATAAAAGGCTTTGTATTAGATGATAACCGCCTGAAGCAAGGACAAACCCTTTTTGGTAAAGATTATTTTAAGGAATTATTACGCAGGGTTCGTTCAATCCGTGCAAGCGAACGCAGAATATACCAACAAGTAACTGATATTTTTGCAGAGTGCAGTATTGACTACGACAGGAACTCAGACACTACAAAGCACTTTTATGCAATGGTGCAAAACAAGTTTCACTTTGCAATAACAGGAAAAACGGCTGCAGAAATTGTGTTTAAACTATCTGACAAGAAAAAAGAAAATATGGGCTTAAGCACCTGGAAGAATGCCCCGGAAGGAAGAATTGTAAAATCGGATGTAATAGTTGCAAAAAACTACCTGCCTGAAAAAGAAATTGCTCAACTGGAAAGAACTGTAACAGGTTACTTTGATTACATAGAAGGATTGATAGAAAGAGAAAACAGCTTTACAATGGAACAATTGGCTGAAAGCGTAAACAAGTTCCTCTCTTTCAACGAATACAAAGTATTACAAGGAAAAGGAAAAATATCAAAACTTCAGGCAGATAAAAAAGCTGTTAAAGAGTATGATGAGTTTAATAAAACTCAAAAAATTATTTCGGACTTTGACAAAGAGATTAAAAAACCAGGAAAGAAAAAATAGAATGGAATTAAAACCATATCAACAACAAGTAATAAATGACCTCTCCCTTTTTTTGGAGCAGGTGCAAGAAACAAGGGATGTGAAAGAAGCTTTTTATAATTTTTGGGCAAAACACCCCAAAACTCCTTTGTTTCCATTTGCAGGCACAGCCATAGAACCAGACATACAAAAACCAACCTTGCAGCATTGTGTGTAACTACCTGATCGCAAAGCGTGGCAAAATAAGTTTAATGGCAGTTAGTTCCTTGTATAAATTGTATGGCTAATTATACACAAATACTAACCTGGATTTTAGTTATTTACATTGTGTGTATATTTGATTGGCGGCGGGTGGGGTCACAAAATATCGAATGCTGCAATCTGTTAGAGCCTCTGTAATAAATGAAGTTTTGAAAAATGCTTATACTAAATTTTACCTGTTAAAATGAAAATTCTCTTGTTACTTTTATTTCCATTAATAACCCATAGCCAAATCATTTACAAAGGAAATATTGTAAATAAGATAACAAAGGAAAAAATCCCCTTTGCCACAGTAGGTCTTACTAAAGAAAATATTGGAACCAACGCTGATGAAAATGGTAAATTTAGTTTAACATCAAAAAAGTATGTAACAGACAGCTTAGTTATTTCATGTGTAGGCTACGAGACATCAAAATTTTCCGTTGACAATCTTCCCTCAAATTTACAGTTTGAAATTTCAGAGAGGCAAATTGAATTAAGAACTATCATTGTTAAAAACAATTTTAAATCTTCATATACGCTCAATGATTATTCGAATTGTGGTTTTAATTCTTATACCTCCTCAGGATCAGTAACTCAGATAGCTCAGCATCTTCAATCACCAATAGCGAATTCTCTGTTAAGTGAAATAAATATTTGTAAAGAGGCCGATAATTCTTTGTTTAGGATCAGGGTGTATGATATGGATCCAATTTCAGGCAAACCATCTTTCGATTTAGCGGATACAATTATTGAAGTAAAATCAGGGAAAAGACATGTAAAAATTAACCTGGAAAAGTATAATATAGTTATTCCTGAAAAAGATTTTTTTGTGGGTATTGAGTGGTTATATATTCCTTTTAATGAGAATAATGTAAAAGGAAAAAAAGATGGACAAAAAATAAACTATTCCCGGTATAACCCATTTATATTCTTTAGAAACCGGGGTTGCAACAAAGATAACCTTGAAAAATCGTTAGAAGCCTGGCAGTTAGACTTTCGCAGGAAATGGATAAGAATGTATCAGGACTGGGTATTTTTAATTTCCGCAATAGTAAAATACTAGTTTTATAAAACAAAGATGGAGCGAATAAAGTGCCTGCCTGCAACATTAAGTACAATAGCCGAAAGCCCACATAAAAAGTATATTGCTAAATAATCAATTTGCTATGATTTATAAATTAGTTGGTATTATCTGATAGCATAAATCTTTGCGTTATGGGCCAGCATATACATACAGCCTGCAAAATTTTAAAGCACGACAAGACAAACTAATTATGATAGAAACGATAGCAAAATGGACGGTACTTATCTTTGGAATATTCTTCATCGGTGCAGGACTAATGATGCTTTTTAACCCCAAAAGAGCAAGAGAAATTTTACGAAAAGCAGGCAGCACTAACTTTATTAACTATGCCGAAATTACGCTACGAATGATTCCGGCCGCAGCATTAATTGTAGCTGCAGACATATCTAAATACCCGGAAGTATTCAAAATATTGGGTTGGTTTATGCTTTGTACTTCTTTCATACTCTATTTTGTACCAAGACAAATTCATCATAATTTTTCAACAAGGGCCGCAAATATTTTAAAACCCTTCTACTTTCAATTAATTTCACCTTTTGCCTTTTTAATTGGCATTTTCATTATTTATAGTGTTCTGTAAGTTCCAAACTATTAATCTATAAATTTGCAGCAACGTAATTGATAAATATAAATGAACATATATTTAGGCCTCACTATTTTAATTTGCTTATCAGCAGGATTTGCATATTTGAACCAACGCTTCCTTAAACTACCTTTTGTAATCGGTTTGTTTATTCTATCGACAATTCTTTCGATTCTTCTAATCACTTCCAAACTATGGTTGGATATCCCAATAGACAAAATTGAAACATACATTGAGATTGCAAATATTGACAAAATTATCCTCAATATCTTATTGGGCTTTTTACTTTTTGCAGGCGCATTACACACCAATTGGAACAGTCTTAAAAAACAAAGAAGACCAATAGCAACTTTTGCTGTAGGCGGTGTTTTACTTTCCACAATTACAATTGCAGCTTTATTTTATGGTTTAACCCAGCTTTTTCATTTGCAAATCAGCTTTGTTTATTGCCTCATCTTTGGAGCATTAATATCGCCTACAGACCCAATTGCAGTTTTAGGTATTTTAACTAAAGCAAACGTTCCTAAAAAAACAGAATATATCATTGTAGGCGAAAGTTTATTTAATGACGGAGTTGGTGTGGTTGTATTTATTGCATTGCTGGACACTTTAAAAACCGGTTCCTTTAGTTATTCACACTTTAGCTTTTTATTCTTTCAGGAAGCTGTTGGTGGAATAGTAATGGGACTTCTTTTTGGCTACTGCCTGTACCTGCTTTTAAAATCAGTTGATCATTATGAAACAGAAATCTTATTGACACTTGCCTTTGTAATGGCAGGTTATGGAATGTTTAATTATATCCATATTTCCGGAGCATTAGCAATGGTGGTGATGGGTTTAATAGTGGGCAATTTTAGAAAAGACATTTCCATGAGCGACACAACCCAGGAATATGTACATAAATTTTGGGAATTATTTGACGTAATTCTCAATGCGGTTCTATTTATACTAATTGCATTTGTACTCATTGTAATTGAATTTAAAACAAAATATATTTTAGTAGGAATTATTTCAGTTTTTATAGTGCTGCTTTCAAGAATTATTATTGTTTATTTGCCCCATTTAATATTTCCTAAACTATTGAAATTGACAAATAAGGAGGCAAAAATAATTAGTTGGGGTGGTTTGCGTGGCGGACTTTCTTTAGCATTGGTTTTATCACTGCCAAACAACGAAACGAAAAATATACTTTTAATTGCTACATATTTTTGCGTTTTATTTAGCATCATTATACAAGGGCTGACCATTGAAAAACTTGCAAAACAAGGGGTTGATAATGCCAACCTATAACACGAATTGTGCAAGTGTAGCCGGAAGATCAATCAGCAGCATTAACGAGACAACTTTTTTCATGACTTGGATAAAAGCATCCCAACCCAGCCAGCCAGACGGGGATTAATCTTAACTTAACCGAGGAAAACAGTAGTGTACAAAAAACTCGGTCAGTAATCAATCATTGTTTCTTTGTCTCCTTTGTTTCTTTGAGTGAAACTTACTATTTTGAGAGAGCCTCTTTTGGTTATCAAGCTATTCCCAGCATAGCAGTAGTTTATAATTAATGAAATTATTTATTTAGAACATAAACCGTAAAATAATTCCTTTAATTTTTATTGCCTATTTCCAAACATAATATAAAACGCCTTTCAAATCGTCTGTAAAGAAAAAAGACTGTTGATCATTCATTAAAATATCGCATGGCCTGCCATGGCGGTTGGCTTCCGTTTTACCAGTAAGAAAACCCGTAACTATTTCTGTATATCTATTGTTGTTTTCTACCCTCACTATAGAATTACCTCTTTGCCTCCATACGCTTGTGCTGCCGTGCAGGCATACCAGCACCGAATTTTTTAAAGCTGCATCATTAAAGTTTTTTAAATATTCAAATCCAAGAGGTGCGCTATGAGCCTTAAAGCCAAGAAATGCTTTGGGTGGTTCTTTTACCCAGGCAGCCCTTGTAGAATCTTTAAACTGTTTATCAGCATAAATTTTTTGCTGGTACTGAAAATAATAGGGCCACCCATAATAACCTCCGCTGTCTATTTGCTGAAAAACATCTTCGGGTTTATCGGGTCCTATCAGGTCTCTTCCCATTCCCGTTCCCCATAATTGATTACCGATCCATTTTATTCCTACACTGTTTCGCAATCCCCTTGCAAATAAATGCTGGTCTGTTCCATCCGGGTTCATTTCCATTACACTGGCCCTTATTTCTTCAGTTTCAATACATGCATTGCAACTGCTGCCCACGCTCACGTATAATTTATTTTTTTTAAAGGCCATGCTGCGGGTAAGATGCCAGCCTCCATATTTATAACTTAAGCCATAATCCGGAAAAGTAGCAATTACCTGCCCATTATCACCGGGTTTATTTTCGCCTTTGCTATATTCATAACGGCTAAGCTTACCCGTTTCTGCCACATAAATATAATTTTTGTAAAATGCTACCTGGTTAGGGTTGTGCAGATTGCCTAAGTACGTTGTAATTGTTTTAAATTTTTTGTTTGAATCATTCCAGTTTTCAAAAATAAGTATGCGGCCACGATGATTATCACTGCGGTCACTCATATCAGTTGCAAACAAACGGCCATCAGGGCTTTTAGCTAAAAAACGCAATCGTGTATTCAATTCTGCAGCTATACTGATATGATAACCCAAAGGTATATTGAGGTAAAAAGAATCGCCGTTTTGTAAATGCACCAACTGTGGTTGCAAAATTATTTTTGCAGCAGTTGTATTAATCGTATCCGGCATATCATTTCTTACACCGTCTTTTATCAATACAGGCTTAGCAACAACAGCATCTTTACCGGTAAGTTGTTTTTCTTTTAGCTGGTTATTGCAACTGCAACATATTAATAAAATAATAATTATCCGGCTCATCCTATTGTACATTTATCAACCGGTTAGCTGCTTCTGCCAGGGTCTCTTCTTTTTTTGCAAAACAAAAACGCAGTACTTTATTTTCTACAGGCGATTTATAAAATGCAGATACCGGTATGGTAGCCACACCATATTCTTTTATCAATCTTACTGCCAAAGCTTTTTCATTTTCTTCGCTGATGCCATCATAACTATACAATTGAAAATAACTTCCGTAAGAAGGCAATGGTTTAAAGCGGGTGGCTTTCATAGCCTCTGCAAAAAAATCTCTTTTTACCTGCAAAAATTTTCCAAGCCCTTCATAAGCAGTTTTGTTTTTTATGTATGCTGCCATTGCAAACTGAACAGGACTATTACATGTAAAACAATTAAACTGATGCACTTTTCTAAACTCCTGCATCAGTGCCGGAGGGGCTATGCAGTAACCCATTTTCCATCCGGTGCAGTGATAGGTTTTGCCAAAAGAAAAACATACAAAACTGCGTTCATACAACTCGGGATATTTTAAAACAGATAAATGTTTTTTATCATCAAATACCAGGTGTTCGTACACTTCATCGCTGATGATAAAGATGCCGGTGCCTCTTACTATTTCACACAATGCTTTTAAATCTTCTTCTGTAAGTAAAGCTCCCGAAGGGTTGTGTGGAGAGTTGATGATGATGGCCCTGGTTTTTGCATTGATCTTTTCTTTTACCAGTTGCCAGTTAATACTGTAATCGGGGTAAGTAAGAGAAATGGGCACTGCCACGCCTCCATTAATTTCAATATTGGGAATATAACTGTCGTAGGCCGGTTCAAAAACAATTACCTCATCGCCTTTTTGCAAAATGGTAGTGAAGGCTGTGTAAATGGCATAAGTACCGCCCGGAGTAATGGTAATCTCATCATTAAAATGTATATCGGTATTATATAAGTCTTTTACTTTTTCGGCTAAGCCTTGCCGTAATGCCGGCAAACCATTCATATGCACATACTGGTTGTGGCCCTGCTGCATGGCTTCGTTTACCAGGTCTGTGATTGCCCGGTCCATTAAAAAATCCGGAAAGCCCTGGCCAAGATTAATGGCATGGTGCTGCTGCGCCAGTACGCTCATTTCGGTAAAAATAGTAGTGCCTACATTGGGAAGTTTACTTTGTATGGTTGGTATCAAATTGAAAAGGCTTTAAATGCCTGATCAAAATTAACGGTTACGCATTAAAAACCGGCTGTGCAGGGTACATGTAAATATATTTTCCTTTGGGCCTGATAGCATACATTTTAAATGTCCGTTTTCTTACTACCCACAATAGGAGCAAACAAAAGGCCCAGGCTGTTTTAGATAATATGGCTGTAACAGCATGTAATAAGTTGAGTGAAGCAAGCGGACTTGCATTGATAGCTCCTCTCTTTACAGATAATATTTGCTGCGGCACCGTTATACGATCTTTTTGCAAAGTAGGACCATAATTTCCTTTAAGATTCGTAGCAAAAATACCCTGGTTACCACTTATTCGTTCATATCCTTTTAAATGAGGCTCTTTGCCCACATTAAATAAAAACCAGTTTCCGGCAATTTGAACTTCCATGGCCTCATGTCCATCCATATTAATATTTCTGAAGTTTATATTTTTTCTTTTAAGTATTTCCATCATGATAATATTCTGCTGAACAGGTGCCGCATTGGGGTGCTGCATTATATCATTGGGCAACACTAAAGAAGAAAAATGCTTGCCGGTAAATTTATCGGTTAGCACTGTTATCCAGTCCTGCAGAAGGGTTTTGCAGGAATAGCTTTCGTAAAACCGAAAAGCAATGGTATTATCTAAAATTTCGGCATACTCTAAAGAATGAAAGGAAATGTTTTTACTTGCTGCGGCTGCATCTACAAATTTTTCGAGCTTATCTATAGAATTTATAAATGAAAGTTGTGGAGAAAATTTTTCTTTTCCGTTATACGAAGCCGGGGTTTCTGCAAAATGAATACCCGGTATATTGGGCAATAGTAGTAATGCAGCAACTGCTACAATCAGTGGTTTTATCATATAACTGTTTTGCCGGAGGTTACAAAAACAAACGGTTATTAAGAGATATCACTGTTCTAACGAAAGCTTCGATAAAAATATTGCGGCTGTTATAAGATTATAAATATTTATCCCCCTTGCTTCTTTTAATTTCGGCCACGTATTCTTTTATTTCCTGTTCTTTATCTTTTTTACATACCAATAAAACATCATCCGTATCTACTATTATATAATCATCCATGCCCTGCAATACAAGCAGCCTTTTGCCGGTGGTATGTACCATATTTTTAGTGGCATCAATTATCACCACATTATCTCCTGCCACTGCGTTGCCCAGGTAATCTTTTTCAATTGTATCATACGTACTCTTCCAGGTACCAAGATCGCTCCATCCAAAATCAGATGGGATCACATACACATTATCTGCCTTTTCCATAATGCCATAATCAATAGAGATATTTACGCATTGCGGATAAATTTTTTCTAATGCTTCTGTTTCTTTGGGAGTATTAAAATGTGCTTTTTCAGAGTCAAAAACTTCATGCATTTCCGGCAGCAGTTTTTCAAATGCTGCGATAATGTTTTTTACCTGCCACACAAATATGCCTGCATTCCATAAAAAATCTCCGCTGGTTATAAATGTTTTGGCCAGTTCCAGGTCTGGTTTTTCGGTAAAGGTTTTTACTTTATAAACGTTTTCGCTTACGGCAAAAGATTCATATTGTATATAGCCATAACCTGTGTTGGGATGATTGGGCTTAATACCCAGCGTAACCAATGCTTTAATATGCGAAGTAAAATGCAATGCATCCTGACAGGTTCTTTTAAAATTGTCTTTTTCACTTATAAGATGATCGGCCGGTGCACAAATAAGATTGGCATTGGGGTTTAGCTGCATCAGTTTATAAGAAACATAAGCAATACAAGCTGCTGTATTTTTCCTTGATGGCTCGCAGAGGATGTTTTCCGGGTTCATTTCCGGCAGTTGCTCCTGCACAATTTCTTTGTATTGCAGGGAGGTAACAATATAAATATGATCAGCAGGAATAAATTTTGCAAACCGGTCGTAGGTAGACTGTATCAACGTGCGGCCTGTATTTAAAATATCCAAAAACTGTTTTGGGAAATCTGTGCGGCTCATGGGCCAAAAACGGCTACCGATACCGCCTGCCATGATGGCTACGTAATGATTTTTATTCATGATTGAATGGTTGCTCTGTTAAAGAGGCTCATTTTTAATAACGATCGTTTTATATTTTTTACTGCTGTTGTTTTCATAAATGTGCAAACCTGCGCAAAAATAAATATGCGTTTATTTTATTCTTAAATAATACCTTCCCTCACCATATCCTGCAGATGAAGAATGCCCATATATTTATTTCCTGTAATAGCTATTAGTTGATTGATGTTGTGCTGCCTCATTTTTTCCAGGGCCACTATAGCCAATTCATCTCCTTCGATTTTTTTAGGATTCAGACTCATTACATCATTGGCTGTAAGGCTTACGAACGTATCATATTTTTCCAACATCCTACGAATATCGCCATCTGTAATAATCCCTGTTACTTCATCCTGCTCATTAAGAACCGCCACTGCCCCTAATCTCTTTTCCGTAATCTCCAGTATCGCTTCTTTGATTGAAGCTCCCGTTTTTACGCTTGGTTTTTCATGCGGCAATACTAAATCTGCAACCCTCAAATATAATTTTTTGCCCAATGCGCCGCCCGGGTGGTACCTGGCAAAGTCAACAGACTTAAACCCTCTTGTTTCCATAAGACAAACTGCAAGTGCATCTCCCATTACCATTTGTGCAGTGGTGCTGGTGGTGGGAGCCAGGTTATTGGGGCAGGCTTCCTGTGTAACTGTAGTATTAATAATAATATCACTTTGTTGCGCAAGGTACGATTGCATATTGCCCACCATTCCTATGAGTGTATTGCCAAAATTTTTAAGCAGCGGTGCCAGTACTTTTATTTCGGGGCTGTCGCCGCTTTTGCTTATTACCATTACGATATCATCAGGTTGCACCATACCCAGGTCGCCATGAATGGCATCTGCCGCATGCATGAATAAAGAGGGTGTGCCTGTACTGTTCATAGTTGCAACAATTTTTTGAGCAACTATTGCACTTTTTCCTATGCCGCTTATTACAAGCCTGCCTTTACTTTTTACCAGCAGGTTTACTGCTTTTTCAAATGATTCGTTGATAAAACCGGCCAAATCGGCAATAGAGGACGCCTGAAGTTGGATACTCTTTAATGCGCTTGCTATGATGGGACGATTATTCATTTTTTTCTTCGGGCAAACCTACTTTAATTCATTCACAATGCAAAGAATTCAAACACCTAAAGAATGTACAGGAGCCCATACAGTGTGGAATAGTTTTTTCCTTTGGGCATCATTTTTTAACTACCTTAATACGAAATTAAGAGGCAGTTGATAAAAATGTTAAGAAATGCTTAACATACCAATAGGTTTGACATTACAACACGATTGAATTAACTTCGCCTGCCTTTATGAAAAAACCTGGTATATGGTATTGAATCATGTACTTAAATTGAGCGTTATCACAAAATTATGGCTACTACAAAATCGGCATCAGGCACTACAAAAAAAGCTGCCAGCAAAAAAAGCAGTGCTACAAACGGCACAGTAAAAAAAGCAACCTTACCCACCCATTCCGACCTGGCAGCACAGTTGCAGGAACAATTTGGCTTTGATGGATTTAAAGATCCACAGGAAGCCATTATACAATCCCTTTTATCGGGCAGAGATACTTTTGTAATAATGCCTACCGGCGGAGGAAAAAGCCTTTGTTATCAATTACCAGCTGTAATAAGCCCGGGAGTAGCTATCGTTGTTTCGCCCCTGATTGCGCTCATGAAAAACCAGGTAGATCTTGTGAGAAGTTATAGCAGTAAAGATGATGTGGCTCATTTTTTAAACAGTACACTCAATAAGGGACAACAAAAAATTGTAAAAGATGATTTAATAGCGGGCCGAACCAAATTATTGTACGTAGCCCCGGAAACATTAACTAAAGAAGAAAATATTGACTTTTTTCGTGAGCTGGAAATCTCTTTTTTTGCAGTAGATGAAGCGCATTGTATTTCTGAGTGGGGTCACGATTTCAGGCCAGAATACCGCCGCCTCAAAGAAATGATGGATATGATTAATCCTGCCATTCCCATTATTGCACTTACTGCTACGGCTACCCCAAAAGTACAGAGTGATATTTTAAAAAACCTGGGCTTAAGAAACCCGGAGATATTTATTTCTTCGTTTAACCGCCCCAATCTTTATTACGAAGTATTGCCCAAGGTTAATTTGGATCAAACCAATAAAAGTATTGTTAGGTTTATTCAGTTGCACAAAAATAAAAGCGGTATTATTTATACCCTTAACAGAAAAACTACCGAAGAACTGGCCGCCATGTTGAATGCCAATGGTATTAGTGCCGTGGCTTATCATGCAGGGCTGGAAGCCAAATTGCGTGCCCGCAGGCAGGATGAATTTCTGAATGAAGAAGTGCATGTAATAGTGGCCACCATTGCATTTGGAATGGGCATAGATAAACCGGATGTGCGTTTTGTTATTCATTATAACATACCAAAGTCTATAGAAAATTATTACCAGGAAACAGGCCGTGCCGGCCGTGATGGTATGGAAGGAAAATGTATCCTTTATTATTCTCACAAAGATGTGAGCAAACTGGAGCACCTGATGCGGGATAAACCGCTCAGTGAAAGAGAAGTGGGTGCGCAATTAATTAATGAAACAGTTTCGTATGCCGAAAGCAGTGTGTGCCGCCGCAAAACATTGCTGTATTATTTTGGCGAAGAATTTAATGATACCAAAAGTTGTGGTCATTGCGATAACTGTCTTCATCCCAAAGAAAAAATAGAAGCAAAAGCCGATGCGGTTACTGTATTAAAAGCAGTAAAAGCCCTGGGAGAACAGTTTGCTATTGAATATGTATTAATCATTCTTACAGGAAAAGCTACACCGCAGGTACTGATGTACCGCCACGAAGCATTGGATGCATTTGCATCGGGCAACGATAAAGAACCGCATTTTTGGAGCAGCCTCATCAGGCAAATGCTGCTGGAGGGATTATTGGAAAAAGATATTGTAGAATATGGTTTACTTAAGTTTACCAAAAAAGGCGAAAGCTTCTTAAAAAAGCCAACCAGTTTTAAAATTGTACTCAACAATTTATTTGAAGATGCCTTTGCAGATGATGAAGCCAATGAAACCCCGGGAGAAGCCAGTGGCGCAATAGACGAAAAATTGCTGGAACAGCTAAAGGAACTTCGTAAAAAAGTGGCCAAAGAAAAAAACTTGCCTCCTTTTGTAATTTTCCTTGAAAGTTCGCTGGAAGATATGGCTACCATGTATCCTACCAGCATGACAGAACTGGAAAAAATAAGTGGCGTAAGCAAAGGAAAATCGCTCAGGTATGGAAAACCTTTTCTGGATACCATTATAGCTTATGTAGAAGAAAACGAAATCATTAAACCGGATGATTTTGTGATGAAGAGTGTGGCCAACAGAAAAAACAACAAGATTTTTATTATTCAAAATGTAGATAAAAAAATTCCCCTGGAAACCATTGCCAAAACCAAGGATCTTAAAATAGATGAATTGCTGGAAGAAATGGAAACCATTGTGGCCAGTGGCACCAAGCTTAATCTTAATTATGCTATTGATGAGATGGTAGATGAGTATGACCAGGAAGAAATTATAGATTATTTTAAAAGCTGCGAAACTTCTTCTTTGCAGGTAGCCCAGGAAGAACTGGCAGACAGCGGTTTTAACTGGGAGCAGCTAAAATTAATGCGCATTAAATTTTTGTGTGAATATGGAAATTAGAGTCGGGGCAGAACAAAAATTAAAAAACTCTGTTGGATAAAATTCATAAAACGCAACCTAAATATTTTATTAAAACTGTTGCAGGCTTTCGGGCATATAACTGATACTTTATTCCCTAACATATAAATACATTCATTATGAGTACCGTTAATGCCTATGCTGCAACTGCAGCAGATGCACCCATTGCACCCTTTAAGATTGATCGCCGTGAACCCGGCCCCCACGATGTACAAATAGAAATTTTGTATTGTGGTGTATGCCATTCAGATATTCACCAGGCACGCAATGAGTGGGGAAATTCTATTTACCCAATGGTACCCGGCCACGAAATTGTGGGCAGGGTTACTGCTATTGGCGATCATGTAAAAAACTTTAAAGTAGGCGACCTTGCCGGTGTTGGTTGCCTGGTAGATTCCTGCCGCACCTGCGAGCAGTGTGCTGCCAACGAGGAACAATTTTGCGAAAATGGATCTACCGGTACTTACAATAGCCTTGATAAAAATGGTGAGCCTACCTACGGTGGTTACAGTACCCAAATTGTAGTGGACGAAGCTTTCACATTACATGTTTCAGAAAAATTAGATATTAAAGGAGTAGCGCCTTTATTATGTGCCGGCATCACTACTTATTCTCCCCTGCGCCACTGGAAAGTAGGCCCGGGACAAAGGGTAGCTGTTGTGGGATTAGGTGGCCTTGGGCACATGGGAGTAAAACTGGCTGCTGCTATGGGAGCAGAGGTTACCGTTATCAGTACATCAGACTCTAAGGAAGCAGATGCAAGAAGAATGGGTGCAGTTAATTTTATCAACAGTAAAAATCCGGACGCTTTCAAAGGTTTTAATAATTATTTCCATTTTATTTTAAACACTGTTTCGGCGCCTAATAGCTATGATAGTTTATTACCATTGCTAAAAACCAATGGCACAATGACGCTGGTAGGAGCGCCGCCATCACCCTCTGCTGTAACTGGCTTTAACCTTATCATGCAGCGCCGTTCGTTGGCAGGATCGCTCATTGGCGGTATTAAAGAAACCCAGGAAATGCTGGACTTTTGTGCAGAACACAATATAACCAGTGATGTAGAGATGATAAATGCAGACCAGGTAAACACCGCTTATGAGCGCATGATGAAAAGTGATGTGAAATACCGGTTTGTGATAGATATGGCAAGTTTGAAGAGTTAGGTTGAATAATCGTGCATCCGTAAGCTTTCGGTTTGCTCTGTTAATAATGAATATCAGGGGATCAATTTTTACAGATAAAAATTGATCCCCTGTTTTGTAAGGGTTAATTTCCAAAAAACTTTCTTATTTAAACAAAATCCCCTTATTTTTGCAACCCCGAAAGGGAATTATATCGAAAGATATGATGGTGTGATAGCTCAGTTGGTAGAGCAATGGACTGAAAATCCATGTGTCGCCGGTTCAACCCCGGCTCGCACCACAAAAACGGGAAAATTGAGATCATACTCAGTTTTCCCGTTTTTCTTTTCTGCCAAAACGCTCCCCCGGCTTTGCAAGCTGAGTAATTCAAAGTTTATTTTTGGGTTTGGTAATGCTTCGTTTCCTTAATTACATAAGTTTACTTTAAACCATTATAAATTTCCTTGAACGCATTTAAGGAGGGATTTAAAACTATAGGGAGCAACTGTATAATTCATAACATGAGAATTGAAATGTAGCTTTACAAAGTCATAAGCTTAAAATATGTCCCTTATCTCCGCAGACCAAATTTTGATTTTCCAATCTCTATTTAAGGGAAGAGATGACGTTTTTGCCATCAGGTGGGAGAAAGAAGGCAAAAGCGGGTATGTACCAGCCTATGATTTTAATTGGGAGGAATTTTCGAGGTATAAAATAAGTGGGGGTACATTAAAAGACTTTCCAAACAAACAATTTTCCAAACTCACCGAACAAAGAATACTCAATCATTTAACCGGAAAAGAAATTATTGGCCTTTACCCATTATTGGCGGATAATTCTTCCTGGTTTATTGTTGCTGATTTTGATGAAAACCTGGCAAGCAAAAAAAACTGGATGGAGGAATGTCGTGTTTTTATCAAGGCTTGTAAGCAGCTTCAAGTTCCCGCATATCTTGAACGTTCGAGGAGTGGTAAGGGTGGGCATGTATGGATTTTTTTTACATCCAACTATCCATCATATAAAAGCAGAAAGATTATTCTGCATATTTTGGAAACAACCGGCATTGTTTCGCCATTTGATAAAAATAGCAACTATGACAGGGTTTTCCCCAACCAGGATTATCACTCCGGTAAAGGATTAGGTAACTTAATATCATTACCTCTGCAAAAGGGAGCGTTGGATAATAACAATTCTTGTTTTATAGATCCGGAAAATTTTTTACCGTATCAGGACCAATGGAATTTTTTACAAAAGATCGAAAGATCGGATATTGAATACTTAGATAAACTTTTTACATCTATTAAAAGTCCCGAATATTTAAGTCGGCATGTCCTTCAAAACCCTGCATCAAATCAAAATGAAATTACGATCATTCTAAATAGTCAAATTGTAATTTCAAGGGCGCAACTAACTCCTGAGATTATTCTTTTTTTAAGAGACAATCTCAATTTTGTAAACTCCGAATATTTAATAAAAAAGAAACTTGGTAAGAATACTTTTGGTACAGAACCATATTTCAGGATGATTGAAGAAAAGGAAGATTTTGTTTTTTTGCCAAAAGGGTTTATTGGCAGGCTGCTTCGTTTCCTTACTGAACAAAAAATAAAGTTTGGTTTCATTGACGAACGTGAAAAACTTACCGCTGTCAATTTTTCTTTTAATGCTGCATTGTATGATTATCAACAGACCGCTATTAATGTAACAGAAAAAAAACAGATGGGCATTATTGTAGCCCCGCCTGGTTCCGGAAAAACCATTATTGGCCTTGGAATAATAGCAAATAAAAAGCAACCTGCTATAATCATTGTTCATCGTAAACAATTGTTTGATCAGTGGGTGGAACGCATTCAATCCTTTTTGGGTATTGCAGAACCCTTTATCGGCAAAATTGCTCCGGGTAAATTTAAAATTGGTTCACACATTACTGTGGCAATGATTCAGAGCCTGCCAGGAAGTAGTATAACAGGAAATGTTTTTAAATCATTTGGAATAATTATTATTGATGAATGCCATCATGTACCTGCTAAAACTTTCAGGGAAGTTATTAAGTCTTTTTCGGCCTATTTTATGTATGGCCTTACCGCCACTCCTGTTAGAAAAAACAATGATGAAAAGTTGATATTTATCTACATTGGCGATGTTATTCATGAAACAAAACTATTGTCTAACAATAAAGATTCTTCAAAAAAAGTAGCGGTAATTGTTCGGGAAACTGACCTGGCTATTCCATTTGACTATAAAACCGATAAACCTGAAACGCTTTATCAAATTCTGATTCATGATTCTGAGAGAAACCGGCTTATTATTGATGACATAAAAGCAGAAGCCAATACCGGAAAAAGAGTGTTGGTTTTAACCGAAAGAAAAGCCCATATAGATGTGCTGTATCAATACCTGAAAAACAACTTTGAGGTTATATCAATTTCAGGCGATGATTCAGGAGCTTCAAAAAAAATAAAATTTAGTCAAATTAAAGATGGACATTTTCAAATTTTAATTGCTACAGGTCAGTTACTCGGTGAAGGTGCGGACTTTGATAATCTTGAATGTTTAATATTAGCCTACCCTTTTGCATTTGAAGGAAAACTGATACAATATATTGGCAGGTTCAGCGAAACGAAGCCGCACCAATAATTTATGATTACAGGGATATCAATATTGATTACCTGGAAAAACAATTTATACAAAGAAACCGGTATTATAGAAAGCTGTTAAACACAGGACAAATACATCAATACGATGAGTTGCACCTGTTGTTTGACGGAACTAACGTTTTTCTCAATTCACCCGAATATGCTTTACCCATAAGTTGCCTGGATATATCCCTGGAAATTGAAAAATTCAGGGAGGGTGTAATATGGAAGGTAAGGGTACTTGCTTATGATGAGGATTCCTGTGAATTAAAGACCGAAATATTGGACTACCATGCTAATTCGAAAATGTCAACAAGCAAACAACAGTCCCTGCAATTTTTGCTTATTGATAAAATAAGTTTCAGATCAATTGATACCGGCCAGTTATTAAGATCAGTTGAACTGAAAAGAATGCCTGTTAACGCTCATACCGTATCAGAGCCAGCGATAAATTATGTAATCACAAGTCGCTCGGAAATTACACCGAAAACTCCTATTGAAAGAACACTTACAAAAATCATGAAGGTTCCATTCAATGAGATTCAGTTTCAAAATGCAGGTGTAACTTTTCCGCTTTTTATTGAAGAGCTTCAGCAGGAAATTAAATTTGAGATAGAAAACCCTGATATAAGGCCAGAGTTTGAGGCAATAAAAGATTACTTTATCAGGATTTTAAAGAAGAAGATTGTTGCAGTTGAAATAAAAATACGATTTACCGAAAATGAAATTATTGAAGCAATTGCAAGTTCCGAAGACATTGATAAAATCAATAACAGTATTATTGACAGCGTTCGTTTTGAATTTGTAAAAAGAGAAATGCTGACGTTTAAGGGGAAACCCGAAGGCACCACTGTCCTGAATACGCTTGATAGTTTAGCAGGATTGGAAAAGGGTGTTGCAGGAAAACTATTTAAATCAGAACAGGATTTGATTGATGACATTCTTAACATTAAGGACTCCAAGCATTATCTGCATTTAAAATATCTCTCTTCTCAGCATCTTTCATCAATCTTAAAAATCCGTTTTATTCTTAGCCCTTTTTCTTTCCTGTTTTTACTTTCCGGCAACAAGCAATATCATCTTGTTTGGGAAACCCTTAACAGCGAAGAAGCAACGTATATCTGGCATTTTGAGAAATCAATGGAGGCCTTACGAAAAGGCTTAAACGAAATTGAATCCACACTCAATGAAATTAAAGCCAACAGCAAGCAGGAATATTTGCGACAAGATCATAAAAATTTCAGCCGGGTTATTCATGATTACAGTGATGCGAAAAGTGGTTTTACTTCATGGAAGGGGATGCTGGACGAAAGGTTGGTTTAGAATAACAAAATCTGTATCTATTTTTCATTTGCGGTTAACTACACAAGTGGTAGTATATCGCAAACAGATCATCCATTAAGGAAATGATTTGAAACTGGCATTTACGCTGGCATTTTCCTCTTCTCCCAATCCTTTATTTTTTACTGGAATACATTTACCAAACACTTTGTTTTATTCAAAAAAAATTTAGAAAATTTTTTTTGAGGCTGTGTAAATGGAAAAAATCATCACATAAATTTTATATACCTGGAAAATAATTGCCAATATTACATTTATAATGGAAAATATTGTTTAATTTAATCCCTAATCATTATTTAAATGGAAAATATTTTACCCATCCACCTTCAAGAAGTAATTTTTTCGTCATCCGACCCGAAATACAGTAAACAAATATCAAAACTGGAAAAGGCAGGTAAGCTTAGAAAGATTGCAGCACGTATTTATTCGCCCAATTTTACCGATAGTCCCGATATTATTTTTAGGAGAAACCTTTTTGCTATTCTGGGAAAACTCTATCCTGGCTCAATAGTCAGCCACAGGTCAGCACTGGAATTTAAGCCAACTTCTTCAGGACATATTTTTCTAACGTATACATACACAAAAAAAATAAGCCTTCCTGGCATTACACTTCGTTTTCTGCAGGGGCATGGACCAATAGAAGGGGACAATCCAATTTCAGGTGAACTGTATGCATCGCAATTAGAAAGAGCATTATTGGAGAATTTGGAGGTATCACGTCAGCAAGGGCCTGAATCAAAATCAGTCAGTTTGCCTGAACTGGAAGATCGGCTGGAACAGGTAATCAGGGTAAAAGGGGAAGCCGGTTTAAACGAGCTGAGAGATAAGGCATCAGCAATAGCTGAAAAGTTGGGAAAGCAGAAAGAATTTGAAAAGCTTAACAAATTGATCAGCGCACTATTGAATACACAGCCTTCAAAATTATTATCTTCTCCCGTGGCAGTAGCAAGAGCATTTGGCAATCCATACGATCCGGCAAGGTTATCGTTGTTTGAAAAACTGTTTATTGAACTAAAACAAAAAGAGTTTGCAGCACTGCCGGAAAAAAATACTACAAATCAATCATTCAGAAACTTTGCATTTTTTGAAGCCTACTTTTCCAACTACATTGAGGGTACAGAATTTGAACTGGAAGATGCCAAAAAAATAATTGAAACCGAAATTCCAATGCTCAACCGGGATGAGGATTCTCATGACGTTTTAGGAACATATAAATTAGTAAGCAACAGGGAGGAAATGAATATAACTCCCGAAAAAGCCTCAGCATTGCTGGAGATACTTTTATACAGGCATAAGGTTTTACTAAGTGCAAGAGTTTCTAAAAAGCCAGGCGAGTTTAAAGATAAAAACAACCGGGCAGGCGATACACATTTTGTTGACCACAGCCTGGTAAAGGGAACATTAATTAAAGGGTTTGATTTTTATCTGGCACTTACCGACCCTTTTTCCAAAGCAGCTTACATGATGTTCCTGGTAAGTGAAGTACATCCTTTTCTTGATGGCAATGGAAGAATAGCAAGGGTAATGATGAATGCAGAACTGGTAAATCAGGGGCAATCAAAAATTATTATCCCAACTGTTTATCGTGATGATTATATGCTTGCATTAAGGCGGCTAACAAGGCAGCAAGATCCGTCACCCTATGTAAGCATGCTGCTAAAAGCGCATGTTTTCAGTTCTACAATTACGGGTGATGATATGGATGTTATGGAAAAACACCTCGAAACATCGAATGCCTTTAAGGAACATGAAAAGGCGAAGTTGAAAATTATACAGGGGGAGAACTAAAAATAGCAAGACCATTATTACCTTCTAAAATTGCTGCATTTATGACTTGGTTTATTTACAGCAATTAGCTTATCTACGATTGTGGACTATCCTCCAAATAGTTTTATAAAAGTTTAATACTTTGCGCAAGGCTCTAAATTCAGGCCCTATCTGAGGTTTTTTGTTTGTATCATCTTCCGCTACTATAACGATTATCGTATCTTTTATATAAAAAATTCATTCCCTTCAAAATGGATAATCCCCTTCATCCATTATGCCCATATTAATCAGTTTGATACGTACTCCATTTTCGCCGCGGCCTAATTGTTGGGCTATTTGTTTTACAGAAACCCCACTATTATATAGATCGGCGGCTTCGTCTTCTTCTAAAGGATTCCATCTTTTGCCATAATTGCCGGGTTTTGAATAGCTCCCTGCTGCATCAAATTTTGAGGAGGCTTTTTTGTATAAATCCCAATCATCGGGGTAACTGCTTCTTTGGTATTTTCTGGAAGAAGTCATCACAGTTTGTTGCTGCGGAGCCAGCTCTATACTTTTTAATGGATTAATCTCAGGAGGAATTTTCAACTTATTTTTTGCACGGGTAGCTGCCACATACAAAATATTAATTTCTTCGGCCAGGCGATTGGTATCAGCTTCCACTATTTTGTCGCCTCCGAATTGTGCAATATATTTTTTTAATTTCTCCTCGTTTATAAAATCATTCAATAGGGTTACTTCATCATACTCCATACCCTTGCAGCGGTGCACAGTACTGAATATCATGTCAGCCTCTTCTTTGTTATCTGTATGATTTGCTTTTAATTCATTAATGAGTGCGGGCAGCTTGTTGCCAAATTCCCTTACCACTTCCACTATCATTGCCAGGCTTCGGTCTTCTGTTTTTTCTATATAGTCATCCAGGTCTTTCATACTTTTCATTGTAGCTATCAACTGGTCTTTTATTTTATCCGTTTTACCATTATGTAAATTAAGCACATCGTATAAAGAAGCCCCCTCATCTGCAAATGTGTAGCTGTTGATATTACCTTCGAAGTATATTTTTTTAATTTCCCCGTGTTGCCATTGAGCAATGGCATTTAACAATAAACTTAAATTGGTTCTGCCAAGGGTGGCTTTAGTAATGGCTTTATTTTCCGGCACTCCTGCTCCAGCTATCTTTACCGCCGGTGGTTGTTTTAAATGTATTTTCCATCCCAGTATTTTATTGGCTATTAACGCTACTTCATCATCAAAACGAAAACTGTAACTTAAATTATAAACCGGGTAATCTACCTGCTGCAAACTATTGATGGCATAACGCCAGCCATAGATCTGCTGATGTTTATCGCCAACAATTATTTTTACAGCGGGTTGTTGCAGAAAAACATCCAGCATAGCAGCACTGGCATCCTGCCCTTCATCAAATAAAATATAATCGTATAACAAAACAGGGTTGCCCAGTTGAAATTTTTTTAAATAAAAATCATGTGTTACAGCCATTTCTCCTTTATCCATTTTGGCCAGTGCAATGCGGGTATATTGCTCAATCAATTTATAAAAATTATTTACAAATGTTTTGGCTTTGGCATCTGTAACCACATCCGCATAATTTAAATCCTGCACTCTTGCTGCCTTGCTGTTGCAAAAATAACCCATGAATTTATTTACATGATTTGCAATGATAAAATCTGTTTGCCTGTCATTTGTTTTAATGTTTAATTGCTCACATAATTCAAAACTTTTATAGGCTTGCACTACTTTATAATTGCTGCCTTTGATAATGTGATCAAAAGCCAATGAATGAGCGGTTTCTACTCTTACATTTTTTACGCCTACAGCACTAAACTTTTGGAGGGCTTCTGTTTTAACGGTTTTATTAAAAGCCAGGTATAAAATTTTGCTGCCAGCCGGCCGGGTGCCGGCATATGCTATCAGCGTAGTGGTTTTGCCACTTCCTGCCACCGCATTTATCACTAAATGATGGTTAGTTGCCAAAACTGCCTCTTGTTCTGCTGTGTATAACATGCTGTAAAGTTGTAAAAAAATATTTGGGTAAGGAAGCGTTTTACAAAATCATACTAAAACAATTATTTTATTCGTTATCAAACAGGAGAGATTACGGTCAAGATAAAACCTGCTTATTAAAGAAGAACCAAAACCTCTTAACAATAATTTATCATCACTGTTTATTTCTTTTGGCTTTTGCAAACATCTTATAAATGAGCACCTCAACAGCTCTGATATGAAACACATAACCACCAACCAGGAAATTTTACTGCTGCCCGGCACCAGTTTCTTTAAAAGAGATTGGTGTGAAAAAAACAATGACACTCATTCAAAAAAACAATCTATTAAAGAACAACTCATTCAGCTTTGCTGGAATGGATTGTTGCCGGAGCTATTGCCCGAAATATATCAAACAATCCAGGGCGAAAAACCGCTTACTCTTTGGGAGATTAATGAAACCGCCAAACTGCTGGATTTGAGGCTGGGTGAATTTAATCAGCCTATGAATGATGAGTGGTCTATCAATCCTTATGTATGTATGGTGATGACAGAGTTGAATTAATATTTTTTACTGATTTCCTTTGCAGATTTCGCTGGTTTTTATTTAGATAAATAAAAGTGTACTAAAGTTGTTTTAATCAAAGCAGTTTTCACCCTAAAATAAACATTTAAAAAATTTTAAATGAATGGGTTTGCTTTGATAGCTTTACAGAACTTAACATAATAAGTCATCCCATTTAAAATGACAGATCCCGGTATTTATTATCCAGCACATCTTACCGGAACACAATTAGACCTTTTCCTTGCTAAGGGATGGTACCGGATGGGGCAGGGTATTTTTACCACTAATTATATTGTACAGGATAATTGTGTTTTCAGGGTTTTCTGGTTACGATATAATCTTTCTAATGTATCCCCTGGTAAAAAATCAAAACAAATACTCAGCAGCAACCAACAATTTAATGCAGTTGTTTTACCTGTTCATATAACTGCAGAACATGAAGCGCTCTATACATTGTACAGATCCGGAATTAACTTTGACCCTGCATTAAATGTAACAGAGTGGCTGTACGAGCAACAGCATAAAAATGTATTTGATACTTATATGATAGAATTAAGAGATGGAGAAAAGTTAATTGCATTGGGCATTTTTGATAGAGGCCAAAACAGTATTGCCGGCATCATGAACTTTTATCATCCCGATTATAAAAAATACAGCCCCGGCAAATACTTGATGCTTTTAAAAATGGAGTATGCAAAAACAAACGATATTCAATGGTATTACCCTGGCTATATCGTTTACGGTTACCCTAAGTTTGATTACAAACTTTTTGTAGACAAAACTGCAGCAGAGTTATTTTTTCCGGAGTTAAACCAATGGTGCTTATATGATCCTGCTATATTAAGTAAAATGGCTAACCCGCCGGAAAATCCTTGAATCCTGTTACCCATCCAATCCATATTACAGCAGATTAATTAGCCTTCCACAATATTGCAATTAATGCCTGGGAGAATTTAGATTTTATTCAGTTCTTATTTATTAAGCTATTTTACAGGACTTATGGTTCCACTAAAACGATGGGCAACCTGTTTTTGAATACATTTGAATATTTAGCAATAAATTTATGATAACGATCATTTAACTGCCTGCACAAAATCAGCAAACCTCTTATGGAAAGACAGCATCTTAGTAGCAGTATTAATTTACCGCCTTCTTTTTAATTCTATAAAAATTATTAATGAAATCAGACTACGAAATAGCACAGGAAACACCGATGCAATTAATCACAAACATTGCTGCTGCTATGGGACTTCCGCCAGAGTTGGTGCTGCCTTATGGACACTACAAAGCAAAAATTAATATCAGCGGGTTTGATCTTGAAAAAATTGCAGCATCCAAACTGATATTGGTTACGGCCATTACGCCTACCAAAGCAGGTATAGGCAAAACTACTACCAGTGTTGGCCTTGCTGACGGGTTAAAAAAATTAAATAAAAATGTTGTGCTGGCATTGCGGGAACCATCCCTCGGTCCTTGCTTTGGCATGAAAGGTGGCGCAGCAGGCGGCGGATACAGCCAGGTAATTCCAATGGAAGATATCAACCTACATTTTACCGGCGATTTTCACGCCATCACTTCTGCCAATAATATACTGGCCTCCCTAATGGATAATTTTCGTTTTTTTAACCGGGGCAAACCCGAAGGGATTAAAACGGTATTAATGAACCGGTGCCTGGATGTAAACGACCGGGTATTGCGTAAAATCGTAACTGCATTAAATGTACCCAATAACGGTATTCCTTCCGAAACGGGTTTTGTAATTACAGCCGCCAGCGAATTAATGGCGGTGCTATGCCTGTCTGAAAGTTTGGAAGAACTACGGCAACGGATAGACGATATGTTACTCGGCTTTACTTTTGCCGGAGAACCCTTTACTACAAAAGACCTGGCAGTAACCGGAGCCATTACCGCCTTATTAAAAGACGCTCTTTTACCAAACCTGGTGCAAACACTTGAAGGTTGCCCTGCTATAGTACATGGTGGCCCGTTTGCCAATATTGCACACGGGTGCAATTCGCTAATGGCTACCAAAACCGCCATGCAATATGGCGATTACGTTATTACAGAAGCGGGCTTTGCAAGTGACCTGGGTGCTGAAAAATTTTTTAATATCAAATGTCGCAAGGCAGGTTTGCAACCAGCCATGAGTATACTGGTGGCTACTTCGCAGGCGCTAAAGCTAAGTGGAGGTATTGCAGAAGATAAAATGATGATGCCGGATATCGATGCGCTAACCAGGGGATTGCAAAACCTGGAAAGGCATATTGCTATCCTAAAAACTTTTAAACAAAAAGTTTTGGTAGTGCTTAACAGGTACCAGTTTGATACAGATGAAGAGATTACTTTTATGCGTGCCTGGTGCAGCGAAAAAGGGGCGGCTTTTGCCGTTAATGATGCTTTTGCAAAAGGCGGGGAAGGTGCCCGGGAAATGGCACAGGCAGTAGTAGATATTTGTAAAGACCCGTCACCACCATTGCATTTTACTTATGACCTGGAAGATGATATTGAAACAAAAATCAGGAAGATTGTAACCAAAATTTATGGAGGCAAAGATGTGGTGCTGTATAAAAAGGCCCAGGATATGATTAAGAAAATTAAAAAGCTGGGACTGGAACACCTGCCGGTATGTATGGCTAAAACACAATATTCATTTACGGATGATGCAAGTATAAGCGGACTGGATGGTGATTTTAAAATTGATGTAGATGATTTAGTAATAAACAAGGGAGCAGGTTTTATTGTAGCGGTATGTGGTGAGATGATGCGAATGCCGGGATTGCCTAAAATACCACAGGCTAATTTTATTGATGTAGTAAATGGAAAAATAGTGGGAGTGAGTTGAGCGTTTTGTTGCGTAAAAAAAGGGAAGCCTGTCTTGTAATAAGAATGGCTTCCCTTTTAAGATGTTTTCCGTTTTTTATTTTGCAGGAATTATATCGATAATTACCGTTCTGTTATAAAAACGTTCTTCGGGTAAGTTATTTTCAAAAGGACTTGTTGATACATCTTCTCCATATCCATTGGTTTCAAACTTCACATTTTTAGTGCCGGCTTTTGCCAGGGCAGCTTCAATTATTTTTTGTGCGCCTGCAGCTCTTTCGGCAGATAAATTTTGATTATATACATCCTGTCCGATAATATCAGTATGGCCATGAATAATTACAGTGGCATTATCGGTTATTAGAGGAGAAACCACCTCTGCCAAAAACTTTTCGTAAGATGCAATAGATTTAGACTCATCAAAATCAAACAGGATACTGTAACGTAATCCTTCCTGCTTTGGATCTTCTGATTTTGCAAGACTTAATGAAGTTTCTTTCTGAATTAACTTTCCGCTTTTTGTTTCGCCCAGCATTACAATTTTATAATTGCCGGCTGTGTTATCTCCCAAAATAGTTTTTCCGGGAATAGAAGCTTTTTCTCCATAATAAGGACCATAACGTTTTACAGTTCCCTGCTCGTCTGTAACATCTACAGTCCATGATTTTAGTGCTTCTTCTGCACCGGTTGCATTAAATATTACATGACTGTCTAATGGATCTTCCTGCACAGTTGTAATTTGAACAGGTTTTAAATAAGGAGAATTAACGCCACCTACCTGCAACAAAAGATCTGATGATGTGCTGGTAATATCTACCCTGCGGTCTCCGGCACGTAATAACTCCAGCTCATTGGTAGCACCTGGTTTTTCTGATGGAATAACAGGTTTATCTCTTCCCACAGTAGTTATTCTTGAAGCATTAATACCAAAAGCATTCACCAGGTATTGTTTAATATTTTCAGCCATCATTTTACCTTCTGCAGGATTATTGCCTGATGCACCTGTTAATGTAATATTGCTGTTAGGATTAGCCCTCAAGCGATCTCCCATGATATTTAAAATATTATGATACACTGCCATTTGCCTTGCAGAACGGCCATTGGTTAAATTTGCAGGCTGGTTTTGTTGCAATTGATCTTCGTTAAACAACTGTGCATTACTATTGCTTAATTGTACATAACGGGCAGGAATAGCTGCAGATCCGTTATCAAAAAATACTGAATTGCGAAGCGCAAATGTTTCTTTAACCGGACGGTTTACAGGAACCATTTTAGGTGCACGTACAGAAAAATCTACATTCTTGTCTGCTATTACCGGAACAATTACTTTCTGAGGTATTATAGCCGCTGCTCCTTTTTTGCCTGAACCAAATTTCAGGGCAACACCTGCACGAATTGTATAGTTTGACCATGATTCTACATCACGGGGTTCATGACCAAAATCGGTTAAAAAAGATACAAATGGAGAAAGCGTCATTTGAGTTGTACTGGCTGCTGCAGAAACCGGGATATCAATACCCATACCTGCCTGACCAGAAAACAATGTTTTACTTACATCACTCCATTCGCCTGTTTTATCATCCTGTTTATCCTGTGTATAGGTAAAATCTTTTTTCACATTAAAGCTAATGGTGGGACCTGCAAAAATATAAAACGCATTTGCAAAAGGTGCTATTCTTAAACTTGGTTCAATAGCCACATAACTCATATTGGTTGATAAATTGGCTGGGCAATCGCATGGTGCCAACACCTCATCAAATTTACCACCACGGTTATCGTATGCAATGTTTAGCATACCTCCCCAAACTTTTCCGGGGCGATATTCAGCTAATACAGAAGCATAAGGTTTAATACCGTCTCCTTTATGAAAGGCAGTGGGAGTTGTAACCGTTTGGTTCAACATCTGTGTTGTGCCCCTGTAAAAATTAAAATTAGCAGCGCCAGAAACACCAAACCACCAGGTGGGTTGGGTGCGTTGGATTGTTTGAGCCTGTAAAGTTGTTCCTGCAAAAATGAGTAGCAGGATTAATAGGGAGTATTTTCTTTTTGTTATATAATTGAGTGACATATTGTTTCTTTTTTAAAATGAAGTCATTTGTTTATAAAATCGTTTTCTTCTATTTTAATGACCCTTAGTTTGGAACATTAATAGTAGTGTTTACCATTGTTACAGAAGCTATCAATGAGATGGCTCTGCCATTCAATACTGTTTGAGCTGCGTTGCCCGCAGTAGAGAAAGTAACACCCGACATTGCCAGGATAGTTCCTACCATTACACCACCCCCGGCGCCATTAATGGTAGCTGCAGTACTACGTGCCAGTAAACATTTTTAGCCTGCGCTCCGTTAGTTAAGATCACACTTTTTGCACCTGTTGGTCCTGCTATACCTACGGTTAAGCTGGTTCCTGTTTGAAAAGTCCAGGTAGCATTAGGGTTACCCATGCCATCCAGGGTAAGATTACCATTGCTTATTTTAAATGTTCCGCTGGCTGATTGATAAACGCCTGCAGGTAACGTTAAACCACCCAACTCACCTGCACCTGGATCCATACCGCCTGGCATTGAAGCCGGTGATGTGGCATTATAAGCTGCTGTTGCATCAAGGAGTCCCTGGGTTGCTATAGCAAAAGATGTTGCATTTCCCGGAGCGGGTGGAGCTGTATAAATTCTTCCGAAAACTTTACCAAGGTTAGAAGGGGTAACTGTATAAACATCGCCAGTAGTTTGATCTCTGAACCCGGTAATTAAAGTAGAAGCTGCCGTTGTAGCTATACTTCCGTTATTAATAACGGTATTTATTCCCTGGTTGGTAATGCCGGCATTACCGCCAAAAGCACCAAAGATAGAAGCACTTCCCAATATGCCGGGATTGTTTGCAGCTACGGTAGTAAACGTCCAAACATAATTAGTCAATAATGTATTGCCTGCAAGATCTCTTGCCCCGGTAGTAATGGTGGCTGTATAAACGGTATTAGCAATTAAACTTACTGCGGGTGAAAATGTAGCTGTTGTACCAATATAAGTAACCACACCTGCAATTGAAACTGTTCCTGCTTTTAATAAAAACGTTGTGTTGTTAATACTCAGTGGATTCATTGCTTCGCTAAAAGTTGCAGTAACTTTTTTGTTAAGTAAAACCCCAGTTGCTCCCGGAGCCGGATCAGTTGAAATAACTGTTGGACGTATGATATCAGCTATGGTTCCGGTTGTAAAACTCCAAACATAATTAGCTACCATGGCATTGCCTGCAAGATCAGTTGCGCCTGTAGTAATAGTGGCGGTATAAAGAGTATTGGGTAGTAAGTTAACTGTAGGTGAAAAGAGCGCTGTTGTGCCTGCATAAGTAACTGTTCCTATTACAGTAGTTGCTCCATTTTTTAATAAAAACGTAGTGGTGTTAATGGTCAATGGATTCATTGTCTCACTAAAAACAGCAGCAATTTTTTTATTAAGTGCTACACCTGTAGCAGCATTGGCAGGATCAGTTGAAATAACTGTTGGTGCTACAATATCTGCAGTGGTACCAGTTGTAAAAGTCCATATATAATCGTTGGCAATACTATTACCTGCAGGGTCTTTTGCTCCTGTAGTAATAGTACCGGTATACATGGTATTAGGCAAAAGGTTAATTGCAGGAGAAAACAATGCTATATTGCCGGAGTAGGTAACCACACCGGTAATAGCGGTGGACCCCTGGTAAACTAAAAACGTACTGTTGTTTATTGTCAAAGGATTCATGCCTTCACTAAATGTGGCAGATATCTTTTTATTAAGCGCAACGCCCGTGGCATCATCTTCCGGATCGGTAGAGATAACGGCGGGTATTACATTATCACTTAAAGAGCCTGTTGTAAAAGTCCATATATAATCTGCTATCATGGCGTTATTATCTGGATCTTTCACTCCTTTGGCCATGGTGGCAGTATATACCTTATTATATGCAAGCGGATTAATCGGCGTAAATGTGGCCGTTAAACCAGTATAGGTAACCACACCTGGCACAAGTGTGCTTCCCTGCATTAATGTAAATGAAGTTGTGGTAATGGTAGATGGATCCATCACCACATTAAAAGTTGCATTTACGTTTGTAAAAACACTCACTGCCGTATCATTTTTTGCAGGATTGGTAGAAACCACTATCGGACAAAGTCCCGTGGTTCCCGCCAGTTCGTCTACGTTTTTGCAGCCGCTTGCAATACAATCAATAGTAATAAAACCAATGAGGAATTGCGTAAGATGGTTGAATAAATTTTATTGGTTCGCAGAAGTAAACTCAATGTGGAGTAATAATTTTTTTTCATGTTGATTTTTTAAAGGTGTAATTGTTAAGTATTCAAAGGTTGTAGAAAGTAATGAAGGGCAGGAAAATTACCACGCAAAATTAGCCTGGCAATCCAGTTTTTATTATTACACAATTGTGCGAATAAGTGGTATCATTCACACCTTTGTGATGCCTGGTTTATTTGAAATTAAGTGCCATGTAGTCTTTTAATAATATACCTGTTATTTAAAATAAATAGAGGGGAAAAGTGGCAGCAAAAGTTTTTCATATATTTTTTAAATGGTTTAATTGGAATTTTCCGGATGCAACAGCATCAATTTATATTGCGACTTATACTAATCAAATAATGCATATACTTTCTAAATTATTTCTATGGTTTTGTTTTTGTTGTTTATATAAAGAAGGTGTAAATCCGGTTACTTTTTTAAATTGACTGGATATATGTGAAACGCTGCTATAATGTAACTTTTGGGCTATTTGTGTAAGACTTAATTCATTATATATCAAAAGTTCTTTTACCCTTTCAATTTTATGAGAAATAATAAATTTCTCTATGGTAATACCTTCTGATTCTGAAAAAATATTAGCCAGGTAAGTATAATCGTATTGAAGTTTTTTACTCAGATGATCTGAAAAATTTATTAGAAGCTGCTCATCTGAATAATGAACAAGTTCAATAATTACGTGCTTTATTTTTTCAATCAACCTCGCTTTTTTATTATCAATTAATTCAAGTCCGTACGGGGATAAATTCAGTTTTAATAACTGATATTGCCAATCAGCAATTTTTTCTTTTACTTCTACCTCTCCCAATTCCACTGCACTAAATTGGATACCGGTTTTTTCCAAAACTTCTTTAACTATAATTTTACAACGAAGCGAAACCATATTTTTGATGTGTAAATTCATTGTGCTTCTTTATAATTTAAAATCCTTTTGTTATCCATCTCAAAAAGGGGAAAAGTAATACCATACTGGGATTTGACAGGATGATTTTAACTTGTTACGAATAAATTCTATAAAAAAAGAGGTCGCTTAAAAATTTTTATACAGGTCTTTTGTATCCTTTATTATGAAACTTATAATAAAAACCTTCACATCTACCTGTATGTAGAAGTCAATTCCTATGCCATTAGCATCTACAGCTTTCAATTTGTAAAGTCTAACGGGTATGATTAAAAAATATTCACTTATGTGTTGGGAATTCTTTTGTATGTAGTTTTTTCATGTCTTAACATCCTCTAACTATCTCTTCGATTGCTCCCTCCCTATTTATATTTTAAATAAATAAATGAATGCACCTATCAGCAAGAGAGTCTGAAAAACTATTGCTTTTTTTATCCGGCGAGTTGGCGGAAAAACGGAAAGCAAGGGCCTTAAACTAAACTATCCCGAAGCCATTGCCTTTATCAGCAGCCAATTGCAGGAAGCTGCGAGGGATGGAAAAACCGTTGCAGAACTCATGCAGTTCGGCGCTACTATTTTAACCCGGGACGATGTAATGGAAGGCATTGCAGAAATGATTCAGGAAAGTTTTACGGGATTTGGGTGGTGCAGCCATCAGTTGGTCATTCTCAAAAACTTCCTGGCTTGAAAATACCAGGGGCAGCTTTGCAGGATGGCTGATGTTTGGCTTTGGCATACTGTATTTTTTATGGGGATACTATCGCCTGCCCTTCGAACCCATGATACCATTGCTTTATTTTCTGGCTGCACAAAATAGCTGGGCCGGTATGCTTCTGCTCATTGTTGTTTATACCTGCTGCACTTTGATTACCATGCTCGCCCTAGTACTACTGGGTTATTAAGGTATAGCTTTTAGGGCTACTCAAAAACTGGAAAAGTAAATGCATATACTCGGAGGTGCTACCATTGTCATTTACGGGGCAGGCATGTTGTGGATGGGCTGGTAAAAATTGTAATAATCTCCGGCAAAAGATTTGGGTAATTTCTAAAAAGTTTTTTAATTGTTTTTAAACGCAACAAATGGGTTGCTTGCTTTGCGTTCTCAAATTTATAGTAGAATTATTTCCTCAGTTTCCTTTAATTGTTGAATCCCTTACCTGAAAGTAATACACAGCCACCTGATTTTACCGATAACTAATCTTGGCATTATTTTTCTTATTTATAAATCAAATCTACCAAAATGAGGAATAGCATTTTGCATAGAAAAATGAACTTTTATTAATTTTAAATCAAGCCTCAATGACAAAAAAATATTATTACCTTTTCTTATTATCAGCCATTCCATTATTAAGCAGTTGTGAGCTTGTAGGTACCATTTTTAAAGCAGGAATGTGGTGGGCATTTATTCTGGTCTTTATTGTAATTGCATTGATTTTTTGGGTAGTATCAAAAAGCAAAAAATAATTGCTCCCGAATAAACAGCAAGAAAAATATTATTTCTAAGCCTTTTGATGAAGTTTGATATATAAGAACTCAGTAAACAGATTTTTACTGTTGTTAAATAATGATTACGATATTTTTTACCAATAAATAAAAAAGTACTATTATGACAAATAACGAAAATCTTACAGAAACATTGAATGACCTTGTAAGGATCAACAATGACAGAGTAACAGGATATGATAAAGCAGCCGACCAGGCAAGGGATATTGATATTGACCTGCAGGCTATTTTTTCAAAAATGTCTTCAGAAAGCCGCAGCTATATTAATGAGCTGGACGAAAAAATCATCAGCCTTGGCGGGCAGCCATCTCCGGATTCAACATTTGCAGGTAAAATTTACAGAACCTGGATGGATGTAAAAAATACTTTTACCGGTTCTGACAGAACGGCTATATTAGCCTCCTGCGAATTTGGCGAAGACGCTGCACAAAAAGCTTACAATGAAGCATTGGAAACAGATGCTGAAATGGATGCTACCACCCGTCAACTGATAATGGAACAAAAAAACAGTTTAAAAACCTCACACGATATTATAAAAAAATACAGGGATCTTAATAAGGCTTTGTAATATTTGTCTGACCAATCATCCGGGGGTCAATTAAGAATAAACAAAATAATTTTTAACAAAGAATCAATAACCCCTGCGATGTTTTTATAAATATGTATTTTGGTTTTGAAGATTAAGGGCACTATTAATTTAGTGCTCTTTTTTTATGTGCTGGCTATATCCCAAACAGTAAACTTAAATTCAGGTAATAGGTATTCAGCCGGGCATTATTGTCCATAAAAAAAGCCAGGCTGCTTTCACAACCCAGCCTATGCTTGAAAACTTCTCGCCCACTTTTTCCGTCGTTTTCTTAGTTAGATTTTTGCCTTTCACTGTTTAGTTTCTCCAAGCCGGTTTTACAATAAGCTTTTGGCTTGTTGCCGGATGAAAATTAAATAATGGCAATATACTATATCAAAAATAGTGTGCCAATAATAAAAACAGTCTTATGGAAAGATAATTTGGGGAATTAGTAAATAGCAAATACGGGATATGAGTAAATATCTACTCATACTTATACACATAAACGCTTAATTTATTTTGGTACGTAAATTTCATTATAAAGTTATCAATCAGGCTAAAACAATTGTTATGAAAGCAAACAATCAAATTGGATTCATTACCGATAAAATCAACAAACTGGAAACAGCTATTTTACAAATCCATAGTAATAGCCTGTTGAACCTGCCTGCTGCACTCGTCCAGACCAGGCATGTGGATGAATCAGGCTGTGTTTGGTTTACTATTAATAAACCTGCATCCTACTTTCACGAAAGTGATCACAGCTTTCATGTTGCGCTCAATTATTATAAGAAAGAAATCCCTTTTTATTTAAATACTTATGGAATAGCAAGGGTTGTTACAGACGCTGAAGAGATCAGCCGTATACCTATATCAGTGATGCAGGATTTTACTAACGATAAATTACTGGTATGCGTACACATTCTGGAAGCTAACTATTATGAAAAGGAGACTAAGCAGGCACTAAATATTTTTCAAAAGTGTAAACAATCCCTGACTAATCTTTTTATTGGAAACAACGAATATTACGATTTCAAGGTAGACCAGAAAACTTTTTATGCTTAATAAATAAAGCAAAATAAATAAACCGCTGAAACTGTAACCCCCATTCTATAATAAAGGGAACCAATTGGTTCCCTTTATTATAGAATAATGCAATTCTTCATTCACAAACCTTTAGGTAAGAAAACTTAATTTCTTTTTAAATTTTTACTTAGAGCCCAAATAGCATTTTAATTATTTTAAAAAATCTATCCTTTTCTGTGAACCAGGTCATCAAAATCTGCTTCATTATTTTCTGTTGCAGCAGTGGCGGGTTGCTGATGAATCACATCGTCTAAATCAATTTCATCGGCAATAACAATTTCCTGCATAGAATCATGAATCTGGTCATCAGCATCTTTTTCTATTTCAATTTCCGGCACATCCTGCCCTATGTCTTTTTCTGCAGATTTCGGATGAGTTTCGGCAGCCTTTGGTTGACCTGCATCCAGATTTTCATTTGTTATATTTTTTTCCATGTTAATTTTTTTTAAACGCTGTTAAATAGTTTCAGTTATTTCCGTTCATTAATATTTTCTTCTCCCTCCGCATCGGAAAGATCCTGCATCCAATCTTCTTCCGGCAGATTATTTTCATCAATCTCCCTGTCTGTTTCTGCGGCATTTAAAGCGGCAGCTTCATTCATTGGTTCATCTTCCAACAAATTTAATTCTTCTTCTGTAATGCCTTCCTCCTCGTAAGTAATATCATCTGTATCCAGTTGATCATCGCCATCTGTAGCTGCAGAAAATTCCATGGTATCATGTTTTAAATCTGTTTTAAGATCATCTGTTTGGTTTAATTTTTTTTCCATAGAAAAATTTTTATATTTTGATTTGCTAAAAATACAGCTTGTTGAATCTTTTATGTTGCCGATCATGTTGCAGACAAATAAACTCACAATGTTTGCAGATAAAGAAGTAGAAAATACCTGACTGTTCTTACTATTAAAATTACTACAACCCCGGCTTTATTACAAGGGGAAATTTAGATTTCTAAAGCTGTGCTCCCACAATATAAAAAGGTAAAACCGGCTTTTAAATTTGAGGGCTTTCATTATTATACCTAAGCGAATTTAGTTGTCTCAATTTAAAAAAGCCTGCCCTGATGCTGTTGTATTGATAAATCATTAGTTCTTTTAATTTACCAAAACTCAGAAACTCTTTTAAAGCATCCGTGTATAATTTTAAAAACAGGTATTCGCTTTTATCGCAGATGTGCAGCAGTTCATTGTTTTTAGAAGCCTGGGACTGAACAGGATAATCGTTCTGGTTTTGATCCCAAATTAGAGAAAGTTCATCTATAGCTCCCTGCAGTCCAAAATGTTTAGCCTGCATATGAAGTTCTTCTGCAAATTGTATATTTTCTTCGGAAAGAAATATAAATGCATTTTTAAGATTTTTATCTTCCATTTCATCTGCAATCATTTCAAAATCTTTGGATACCTGTTGCAGGTATGAAATAAGAAACCATATCTTTTTTTCTGCTGGCACAGGAACCACAATTGTGTCTGTTACTAATTCTTCTGCCATCATGGATGGTTTTGCTACTTCAAACTGCTTAAGAGTATGTTGAATGCTGTTTAATTGAAGCGTGAGTACATTTTTTATTGATTCCGGAATATCATCTTCCATCAAAAGGCTCTCGTAATAATTACTTGCAAATTTTTCGCCTATTACACAACAGGTTTTTACAGCATCGCTGTCTTTAGATTTTAGCTGATAAGTCATGTCCTTCCAGGTGCGGTGGAGCAGGCTCAAAAATCCTCCCTTTGAATAGGACTGTGCACCCATGTTTTGCACCAGCTTTTTTATCTCTCTTGCAAAATCTTTTCGCTGGTAAGAAAGTTTTTCAAAATAGCTTTCTACTTCTTTATTGCGGGAATAAATGGAAGCAGTAAGAAACCCATCACTGGCATCATCCAGTATGGCGGTAAGATGATTAAGCTTTTCTGCAATAAGCGTTTGTTGAATGTGCATATGCTGGCATTTGCTTAAAAAACAGCAATTAATATACCATTGCAAATCTTATATTAACAACAGTAGTTTAACAACATTTTGAACATTCACCTTTTAAAAATTGTAGAAAATACTACCCTTTTTTTAATTGCAGCTATTATTGGTATTCCCAATATGTGTAATTATTTTAAGCCTCTGTTTTTTTAGGTAGTTCCTGTGGCATTTCGGGCTTAATAGCAAATGGCGGAATTTCTTTTTGTTCTTCTTTTAAAATATATACAGCATTGGGATGTGGTTTTATGCCCTGGCCCCTTTGCAATGCATACACTTTAGTAAACTCTGCGCCAAAGTAAAGAATAACAGACGTATAATACACCCATAACAATAAAATTACGAGTGAAGCGGCCGCCCCATAAGCAGCACTGGTTTTACTACTGCCGATAAAATAACCAATTAAAAATTTTCCGATTAAAAAAAGCACCGCCGTAAACATTGCTCCTTTTAAAGCATCTTTCCAGTAAATCCTGGCATCGGGAAGTACTTTGTAAATAACCGTAAAGAAAAAACTAATGATAGTAAATATGAGCAGTATATTCATTGCATACATAAAGTAAAAAGTACCCTCCGAAAAAATCTTTAGCAATCTTTCATTGAGCGCATCCATCGCTGCATTAATAACCAGGGATACCAGCATTAAAAAACCAAGACTCACAATCAGCGAAAAAGAAATCATCCGGTTAATGATAAATTTTAGCCAGCCTTTTTTGGGTTTAGCCCTGATACTCCAAATAAAATTAATGCTATCCTGTATTTCTGTAAAAACCCCGGTTGCGCCTATTAAGAGAATGATACCCCCGGTGATAGCACCAAAAGTACTCTCGCCCTGCAAGTGCGTATTGGCAATCATCTCCTGTATCTGCACTGCAGCGTTACTGCCTACTAATTTTTGTAACTGGCCAAATAATCTTCCCTGCACTGCATCCTGCCCATAAAATGCACCGGCAAAAGAAATGATTAAAAAAAGCATGGGGGCAATAGAAAAGATAGTGTAATAAGACAGGGCAGCACTTAGCTTCAATACATTATCATTAGAAAATTCTATAAACGTTTGCTTTAATAAGCCAACATTTTTTTTTATATGTGTAAATATGATCATGAGGATAATGCTGTTTATAAAATTTAAAATATATATAAATATTGCTAAATAAAATACCCTTTACTTATGCTTTATGTAAAGAATTTTTTACACTTGACTGCCTTGTTTTTTAAAACGGGTAACCAATACCAATATTAAAAATCAGGTTTTCCTTGCGCCAAACACTGCTGCTAAAATCAATATCTTTTGTAACCCATTCGCTGCCCACAGGAAGCCATGGTTTTCTTAATGGAATGGCCACATCTAACCGGATAATTAAAATTTTTATATCCACCCTAAGGCCTACACCTGCGTCTACTGCAAGGTCCTTTAAAAATTGCTTGCTAAGTTTTGCTTCGTTGCCATAAAGTAAAGCATTTTTGGTCCATATATTTCCACCCTCTGCAAATAGTGCCCCATTAAATATTGATACCAACGGAAAGCGTAATTCTGTTTGCATCTCCAATTTATAATCACCTCCTATCTGTGGATAAGAAACCTGCTGATCGGCAGTAGTGAAGGCTCTTCCGGGACCCAATTGCCTTGGCCTAAAGCCTCTTAAACTATTACTTCCTCCTATGATAAACTGTTTGGAAAACGGCAGGTATGATGAGTTGCCGTATGGCAGGCCTGCGCCTATAGCAATCCTGTTGGCTATAAAAGTATTTTTTGCCAGCTTACGGGAATAACGCATATCAAGATCTACTTTGGCATACTGTGCAAAATAAGCGCCTGCAATTTTTTTACTGAAAGCTGTATCCGGTTTATTTAAAAGACCGGCTACATTTCCTGCCACATCTATATTGCTGTTAAAATAAAGTATGTTTTTGGCAGAAGGATTTTTACTAAAGGTTGTAAAATTATAATAAGTGCCCAGTAAAAGTTCGGGCAGATTGGCATATTGTAGTACCGGAAACCTGTTTACTTTTTCCAGGTACACATCAGAAAAATTAGTAGCATTATTATAGGTAATACTTACCGGGGAAAGACTGTGCTCAATATTGGTTTTTGATTTCCACGTAAGATCATATTGCAGGCGGAAAAAGTTTTTTGTAAACAGCAGTTGTCTTCTCATCCATTCATATCCTAAAGTAAATTTTGTATATGGAGGAAAGTAATGATCTTCTTTTATACGGAAAGGAGTTACAAAACGGGGAACAACCAAAGAAACTTCTGCGCCCAGTCTCCAGTTGTTGTTTTGCTTAAGACTATCGTTGAGAGAAACCTCAAAAGCTCCGTATGTTTTTACATTTAACTGTTCAGCTCCTCTAAAAAGGTTCCTGTTTTTCCAGTTTAGGTTTGCCTGTGCACCGGTAAAAGAATTTGATTTTGTAAACCCTCCCAGCTCTGCAGAAATGGTTTTCTTTTTAAGCGGGGTTAAATAATAATACACATTCATCAACGAAGGATTAATAGAATCGCTGGAAGGTTCATACCGGCTTTTTACAAATTTAAAAGAACCCATATTGATAAACCTGTTTAAAGATTCATTATGTTTTTGAAGGTTGTACAAAGAGCCGGTGTCGTAAGTAAGCGAACGCACCAGCGCCCTGGGCCTAAAACTATTAACCGTATCTCTTATAATTACACCTTTATATTCTATCAATCCTCTTTTGCTGGTATCCGGCGGGGGATAAAGCAGGGTGTAATTGGGAAAAATCATGATAGAATTAATAGTTTGGGGTGTTCTTGTTAGCAACGGTGTTTCTTTTTTAATACTAAAAAATATATTCGCTTTGTGGTCTCCTGTTGTAGTATCTACAAAAGCTTTTACATATTCCGGGCTAAAATAATAATAGCCTTTTTTCTTTAGCTCCAAGTCCATCCGTTTGGTTTCGGCTTTTACATTTTCCAGGTCAAACTGCTGCCGTGTTTTTACATACACATCTTTTACAGATACATCTATAATATCGATTCCCAATTTGGTTGAATCCAGCACCCACTTCACTGTATCAATTGTATAAGGTCTTGTAAGTAAAACATTATACAATGCTTTTATTTTATACCCTTTAATTTTTGAACTACCTGTAACGTTAGATTTAAAATTGCCCCTGTTCTCCAGGTAGGCTTTCATGTTTTCTGTATTGGCCTGCAGGTCTAAGGTAGTATTCAAAACCGGGGCTTCTCCAAGCCTGTTTCTAAGCCAGCTTTTAAAACTTTTGGGTCTGTCAGATTCGCCAATGGCATACCAAAAGCCAACTTTATAAGCATGCCCCAGGATCATTTTATTTTTTTTGGGGAAAGTTATTTTAGTCAGTGCTTTTTTTACAGGCCTTGATTTTTCTTTATTATCAGCCGCTTTTTTAATAGTAACATTGGCACCATTATACAGGTAAGTATCTTTAGGCAAATGCTTCCTTATGCTACATGAGCTTAACCCTATCAACAACAATAAAAACCAAATGCCACATTTATTTCCCATGTTTTATTTCTTTTGTCTACTAAACAATTCTTTAAACTTATTATAATCCATCGTAAAGGTGAATGCAACACCGGTCTCAATAAAATAACCATCCATGATAGCTTCGTATTGATTGCGGCGATAAGCCCTTATCATATATTTACCATCTTTAGATAATTTATATGTAGTATTTATATCCGGCATAAACTGTGCATTGCTGTTGCCTTTAGATGCAGGGTCATTGCCATCAATGGTAAAGTTTTTACCAAAACTTACAGTGAGCCTGTCATTTAAAAATGTTTTACCCAATGCCACATTCAAATCTGTTCTGTTGGCTGCAGGGTCGTCATCTACATTTTTTAGATCAATGTCTAAATCAACTCCCTTAATAAGATTGCCTGCCAACTTATCTACCGCTGCATTTAAAAATCCGCTTACACTTTCATTGGCCAGCAGGTTGGTATTGCCAGTATTATTTCCGCCAAAAAAGTTACTGCTTTCATCTCCTATAAAACGACCCAATGCCAGCAATGCAAAAACCTGTTTGTTCATTTGCGATGGATCCGTTCTTAACTGCTGCAATTTATTTTCTACCGTTGTAGATAATTCATAAGAGATACCCGCAGCTTTTTCTTTTATTACAATATCAAAACTTAGTTGTGGTTTAGCTACTGTTCCTTCTATCTTAAGCATTACCAAAAAGGGTACCTTTCTTTTATACTGTGTGGTTTCGGAAGCAGTAACACCACTTATCTCATTTCCAATTAAATCTAATGGAGAGGTACTGATTTCATAAGAGGCAGTAATATCTGCCATTGCATTTTGAGGGTCGCCGGTTAGCCTGATGGTGCTGCCATCCAGTAAAGCAAATTTTCTTTTTACAGGGCCATAATTTAACTGGTAGCTGCCTCCTTTAAGATTGTAGGTTCCACTCATGGTTACATCTCCATTGGGGTTGGAACCCATATTTATTTGTGCACTTCCCTGCACCTGCAATTCATCTCTTGTAGCTGGATCCAGTATGATATTAAACTTTGCCTCTGGCTCTACTTCAAGATTTAAATTATATTGAAAATCACCTCCCACTGTAGCATTTCGTTCGGTGAGCTGGCTTTCTTCCTGCCTGGTTCTTTTGGTTATAAGATTGCTGATGGTGTCCATATCCACAAACTCTATCAATGCTTCCCTTTCCTTAAGCGAAGCAGGAATACTTTGTTTTATATAGGTTACTTCAGTGCCATTTTTTACTATTGCATTACCCGTAAATTCCGGAGCTGTTAAAGGGCCATTTACAGCAGCATCTATACCTACAATAGCTTTACCAAATATCATTTTATTATCGGTAGCCGTATTGTCTATTAAATTAAAGTTGTTGGTTTGAACGGTCAGGTTTGTGATAAATTCTTTTTGGCTGTTTTGTGTAATGGTACCGTTTATTTTTAAATCATTGCCTGTGCTATCCTGTATGGTAAAATTGTTGAAATTAATGGCAGGATGCTGAAGCGTTAATTTTTGTGCATCAATATTTAAAAAAGTACCAAATTGTGCAGCGGTGGTTTGCACCCCGTTAAAACTAAGTTCGCCATTCCATCTTGGATCATTCACTGAACCGTTAATAGTAAGTGGCCCCGAAATAGTTCCTTTACTTCTTACAAGATTACCCTGTGTAAAAGGCTGCACACTCAATAAAGAAAGCGGGTTCAGGTTTATTTTAATATCAATATTATTGGCGTTGTAATTCCCGCTCATATTTACGTTATTGCCATTACCATCCAGCTTGCCGGCCACATTTACCTGGCCCCCATTACTATTGGCTGTCAGGTTAAGATTACCTACACTTATTTGCTGGTAAAGAATACTATCCAGCTTTACCGTGCCATCAAAAGTTGGTATGGCCTGATTAAAATTGCTGGCTAAAAAATTGGCATTTAGCAAACCTTCCAGCAACATCGAATCTTTGTTGAGCGCTGTTGTGATGGTGCTTAGTTTAAAATTATCAACTATTACTTTTAAGGGTGCATTAAAAACCGGCGATGTACTGGCTATGGAAATTTTTTGTTGATTATTGCTGATATCAAAATCACTTACATTATACCCTTGTGGAGAAGTGCGTACCTTATTTTGCCCGTTTACCTGCCACTTTTTATAATTTAAAGTAAGGCCATCTTTTAGTTGAAAGTCATACCCCTTGCTGCTGGTATTTTGATTGGCAATAAATGCCAATGCAAACTGGTCTGCCTTGTCAGCATCTTTTGTAAGTATAGATGCAGCAATATTATTATCATCAAAACCGGCTTTTACAAGAGCATCATACAATAAAATATTACCGGCACTGAGCGTATCAGCATTTAGCACCATCAGCAAAGAATCGGAATTGCCATGGATGGCAGCAGCAAGATTTGAAACTTTGTTGGTGCCTGCCTGCAATTCATCTGCTGTAATGGTTCCTTTTACAGCACTATCCCTATTTACATTGGAAATAGTAATACTGGCCAATACATTTTTAAAAGAAAGATCTTTTGCCAATGAGTTGTATTGTTCATTGGGCTTTACTACCAATGCTGTAACGATTGTTCCGGAAGGCGATTTACTTGCCGCTGCATTATTTTGTGCAGATAAATAATTTGCCATCACTTCGTTTAACAGCACAGGCATTTGTTCATAATTAAGATTGCTGGCTATATTGGCATCTGCCAATGAACTGGTAAGATCTATGATGGTAGAATCGTTGCGAACCAATGCAACTATTATAGCGCTATCTGAAAATATTTTTTGCCCTGCTGTGTTCACCAACAGGCTATCGAAACGTAGCACCGCATCGAGGTTTTGCGGGGTTGCATTTTTTAAATCAATTTTTGCCAGTGTGCTTATTTGAAGACTGTCTTTTACAAAACCCAGCGCAAACAAATCTGCTTTTTGCAGGTTTAAAAAAGCATCAATGGAAGGATAGTTAGTTTTAATATTTGCTTTACCTTTTATATTGGCCTGCAAGAGTTCATCATTTACCGAAGCAACAAAATCTGCCAGGCCTTTTACCAACACTGCATTTAATTTAATGTTGTTATAAACATTTTGCTGCAGGCGGAATGAACTGATATTGGCGGTTGTTTTAATCGTGTTCTTTTTAAAATCAAATCCGTTAAACCCTTTTGCTGTAATGTTGCCGGTAATTTTACCCAGCAACGAATCCTGGTAAATCCATTTACCGGTTTCAAGATCTGCAGCATTAATCATTAGATCGTACTGCATCTTATTGGGATCCTCATAATTAATGATGATGCCCTTTGCCGTAGCTTGTCCAAATGAAGAACTCACTCTTAGGTTTGGCTGAAGCCGGTTTCTGTTACCTGCCAATAAACCGGTAATAAAAATAACAGGAGGAAGATTAATGGGCTGCTTATTTTTTATTAGAAAAGGATTTATCAGTGCCCTTGATGCTGTAAAGTTTTTTATATTTAAATTAAACGATACATTTTCAGGGTTATTTATATTGGCAGCCGTACCTGCTACATGCAGTATAAATCCCTTGCCTGTGGCCGAACGGATATTCAAATCGTTTATTAATAACTGCCTGGCGCTTCCGGTAAGATTGGCATCAATGAGCAAATCACCCAAAGCATCCATTTGCTTTTTATATTTTGATGTCAATCCATCTGCCAGCAAATCAAGGTCTTTTTTTGAGATGATTGTATTGGTTAATACAATATCGTTTTGTGGGAAACCCTTCGGTTGACCAGTATTATTGGTAAACGAAAGTGGGTAAACCATTGCATTGGCCTGTATGGTAGAAGTGGGTGTTTTTAAAATAAAATCCTTAATGCTTATATAGCCACTATCTAATTTTACGGAACCCCGCAAACTGTCTAACTGAAATCCACTTTTATCTTTAAAAGAAAATCCCCGGATGGCAGATTGAATAGCCCCATCTTTAAAAATATTTTGCACTGCTTTTAGCTGAAGATCTGTAATGGCCAGATGAGCATAATCGAGGCCGTTTATTTTTACCGGTGCTGCTGTATTGTTGTAAGTGATTTTATTATTATTTAAATCAATTTCATCAACTATAAAAGCAAGATTATCTGTAACGGTAGAAGTGTCCTGTGCTTTAGCCACATCAGTTTTTTCAACCAATTTATGATCGAAAGCAATAGTTGAATTAGACAGTTGAATGTATTTTCCTTTAAGCGTTTTTGAATTTTCTTTATTGGTTAATCCTGTAATTTGCAATTGCCCTATTGAATTGATGCTTTTAATGTTTTGTATCTCATCAATAAAAGAAATAAAACTGTTTTTAATTAAAAGGCTGTCTGCCACCACGGTGGGCAGTGTTAAAACAGTGATGTTAGTGGATGTATCTGTAAACGCTTTTTTTACAACTATTTCAAGCCTCAATTCATCTGTGTACAATTTTTCAATATCAAATTGCATTTTATTCACATCCAGGTTTTTCAATTGTAGGTTTAAATCTTTTACACTCATCCGGGTATAACTGCCCGTGTTGTAATCCAACAAATTGAAACGTACGCTTTTTAATGTGAGTTCGTTCAGCGATAAATCAATGCCGCTGGTATCGGCAGAAGTGGCTTTGGCAGATTTGCTTTTAAAAGCATCTATAATAAACTGGTAATTAAAAACCGAATCGGTATCATTTTTTGTTAGGTTTACATAAATATTATCCAGCAAAATTTTATTAACCTGGTATTTAGCGCTTAAAAGTTTAAGCATAGATACATCTGCTTTAATCCTGTTGCCATAAAGCAGGGTATCATTTTGCTGGTCTCTCATTAATACACCGTTTAGCTCTACCCATGTGGGCAGGCTATAATCAATAGAGCCAATTAAAAATTCGGTATTGGTTCTTTCAGACACATAAGCCTGTAGTTTTTTACGGATTAAATTTTTTGCCCATCCTGTTTGCAACAATAGGAACACAACAAGTACCAGGGTAACGATACCGGCAATAAAATATAAAAACCTCCTAAACCATTTATTCATGTATCATT